>CAMLOB010000259.1 GCA_946481475.1 uncultured Chlorobiota bacterium
GACGTATTGGTATCGGCGCCGAGATTGACCCACGCGCCGAGATAGCTGTGTCCCAGAAATCCGTCGTGCTGTTTGTTGGAGTAGCCGAGAATGATCGAGTTTTCCACCTCACCCCCCACCTTGCAGCGGGGACCGATCGAGGTATCGTGATAGATTTTCGCCCCGATCTTCACCGTCGAATCACCCCCGATAGAACATGGCCCCTGAATCACACTGTTGGCCATCACCGTCACCCGGTCGCCGAGGAGAATCGGTCCGCTCGTCGTATCGAAGACCACACCCGGCTGAACATCGACATCCTCTCCGAAGAGGAGAGCTTCATCACCGATCCGGTGGACACCGGAGGGCAACGACGTCGGAGCCTCCAGTTTCAGAAGCGGAGCGTCGCCCCGGATCGCATCGCCGTTTGCGGCGATCATCTCCCACAGATAGCCGTACAGTCCGATCCCTTCGGCATCGATCTCCTCCAGTCCCTCAATCCGATTGAAGTCAAGGAAGGAATCCTCACGGTTCAGTCCCGCCGCCTGCTCCGCCGTCAGGCATACGGCCACCACAACATCGTCGCGACGAACGATCCACCCCGGCTCCGGCGGCAACGTCCGGAGGACATCCGGATCGATCCGGGCGCGACCGTTGATCAGCAGAAGCGGTTCTTGAACGATTGCCGGTAGGAGGACATTCATGTAGAGGGGATGGAGATATGTTCTGCCGTGCAGACGGATCGATTCGGCTTCGACACCGAACAGGCGGGCCGTCCGCTCCCGCATCGTCATGCAGCCCGACAGAAGATCGGCGACGTGCCGCGTTGCCGTCAGCGGGTAGAGTCCTTCGACATGTCGATCTTCGAACAGACAGATCATCAAGCTTCCTGAAAGATATGGTCTATTGCCCGGACTTCCGGAGAGGATCTCCCGTATGGAATCACCACGAAGTCACAATCCGCCGCGGCGGACACAACGATGAACACAAAGGAAAATGTCCTGAACCGAACGACTGTGCCGCCAACAAAAAACGCGGTGTCCCGAATCCGACACCGCGCTTCTTCTGCGGAAAGGGAGGGATTCGAACCCTCGGTACGGGTAGAGCCCGTACAAACGCTTTCCAGGCGTTCCAGTTAAACCACTCCTGCACCTTTCCGGATTGTCAATACCGACCCGGGAGACTTGCGTTCCCGAATCACAACGACGCTGCAAAGTTATGAAGCCTTGGGGGTTTCATCAAGGCCGGTAACGTTTTCAGAAGACTCCGGCGACGTTTTTTCCTTCGGGGCGGCTCCCCCATCGGATGCATTCCCTCTCTTCTTCCCGTCGTTCTTCTTTTTCCCCTCCACAACGGCAATCTCCTCTCCGGCCGGCTTCTGCAACGTCCCCCCACGCCGCCAGACCCAGAGCGAGTGGAGAATCAGGGCAAGTCCTCCGGTCGCCAACTGGATCATGGCGATCATCGTATAGCGGGAATGAAGCTCGCCGAACCGTTCGTGTGCTGCTTTTTTCGACTCCAGAATGTGGTCGAAGTCGGCGATTTCAAACCGCAGGCTGCTGATTTCCGGCAGCAGGATCACGCCCGAGTAGACGGCGCCGGCCAAGGCAAACAATGCGGCAACGGCCGCTATCCGACTTGTTCCCCGGGGATTCGTCAGGGCCAGCGTGGCCAGCGAGAGGAAGGCAAGCACGGCCACGATCCCCTGCATGACCGCCAACCGATGGATGATCGCGCCGTTGACCCCCCCGGCCAGCGTCCGGCTGGGGAGCAATCCCTCGCGAAAGATGACGCCGGCAACGCCGGAACCGAAGAAGAGAAGGCTTCCGACAAGGATTCCCAGAGCTACGACGGCGACGATATGGAGCAGTCCTCTGAACATGATTCGGTCGGCACGCAGACCCGCATCGGTCACAGACGTGCGATAATCGCCTCCATCATCTCATCGGTGTGAACTCCCCCGTCAGGATTGAGGTCCGGAGTCACCTGACTTCCCTCCAGCAGAACCTGGGCCAATGCCCCCTCGATCCGGTCGGCATGATCGCCCAGCCCCATGTGGCGCAACATCAGAACGCCGGCCAGAAGAAGGGCCGCGGGGTTGGCGATGTTTTTTCCGGCGATGTCGGGGGCCGAACCGTGGACAGCCTCGAAGATCGCCGCCTCATCGCCGATGTTCGCCCCGGGAGCCAGACCGAGTCCGCCGATCAGACCGCAGGCCAGATCGGAGAGGATATCGCCGAAGAGGTTCGTGGTGACGATCATATCGAATCGCTCCGGGTGCATCACAAGCTGCATCGCCGCATTGTCGACGATCAGATCGTCGCACTCGATCTCCGGGTACTCACCGGCAATCTCCTTCCCCACCTCCAGAAACATCCCCGAGGTAAACTTCAGGATGTTGGCCTTGTGGATGATCGTCACCTTTTTCCGTCCATGCTTCCGCGCGTAGTCGAACGCTCCCCGGATGATCCGCTCCGAACCGTACCGGGTGACGATCGCCACCGACTCGGCGGCCGACTTCCTTGAATCGATGTAATGCTCCACGCCGGAGTACAGCCCTTCGGTATTCTCGCGGAAGATCACCAGATCGACATCGGTGAACCGGCTTTTGACCCCCTGGAACCATTTGATCGGTCTGAGATTGATATACAGATCGAACTCCTTCCGCAGGGCCACGTTGATGCTGCGAAAACCGGCGCCGACCGGCGTGGTGAGAGGTCCTTTCAGGGCCACCCTGTGCGTCCTGATCAACTCGATCGTCTCCGCAGGCAACGGCGTCCCTTTCTGCGTGTAGGTTCCGAGTCCCGCCTCGGCCTCCACCCACTCGATCCCCGCTCCGGAAGCGTCAATGATCCGGCGAACCGCCTCGGCAATATCGGGACCGATTCCGTCCCCCGGTATGAATACGACCTTGTTCATGGATCTTTTTTTCTTTCATTGGAGAGGAACGCCGAATGAGGAGATCTCCTCTGCGGCCTTGCCCGATACGCGATCTCTACCCGCCTGCCGGACTCCACGATTCTGCAATTCGTCCGGTCCGGCTCGGGAGGGGAAACCGGATAACCGACAAAAAAAATCCCGCTTCAAATCGGAAGCGGGACTGTTCGTCAAGACCTGAGCGGGAAACGAGACTCGAACTCGCGACCTTCTGCATGGCAAGCAGATGCTCTACCAACTGAGCTATTCCCGCAGTGTTCCCTTAAGGGACGGCAAAAGTAATGCAGAAAAAAATACCTTGCAAGATTCGGATATTACAAACTTATTCGCAGTTGTATTTTTTACGAGAACCAGAGTCGCTTACGAATTCCGAACCATGATCAATCGATTTTCCCTGAACTTCTTCGGCATCGGTCTCCTCACTCTTTGCCTCTTTATTTCGGCCTCTCCATCGGGATATGGACAGCGGAACGCGAAGTATGCCGGAGAGTTCCTTTCGCTCGGCGTCGGAGCCCGCTCCTCCGGAATCGGAGGTGCCGGCGTCGCCCTCAGCAACGACGTTACCGCCGGATATTTCAATCCGGCAAATCTCAACGGCATTTCCTATCCGCAGATCGCCATCTTCCACGAGTCCCGCTTTGCCGGACTTTTCAACTATGATTACGCGGCCGGAGCGCTGCCGATCGACACGCAGCAGACCGCGGCTCTCAGCATCATCCGATTCGGCTACGGCGAGATCAAGGATACGCGGAACGCTCTGATCGACCGGAACGGCAACGGCGTGATCGACGAGGACGACCGGATCGATCCGAGCCGGATCACCATCGGGAGTGCCGCCGACTGGGCCTTCATCGGCTCCTACTCCAGAGCAATCAACGAGAAGCTCTCGGTCGGGGGAAATGTGAAGCTCCTGCACCGGGCTATTCTCGACACGTCGGCCTGGGGATTCGGCATCGACATCGGAGCCAGCTACAGGCTGCTTGATGATCTGAGACTCGGCGCCACACTCTACGACGCGACAAAGTCCCTTCTGGCCTGGGAGACGGGTCATCAGGAGTTTATCGTCCCCTCCCTCCGACTCGGGGCCGCCTACGACCTGGCAATTGCCGACGCCCACATGTTCCGTCCGACAATTGACGGTATCTATCGCTTCGAAGGACGGAGCGAAACCACCACGCTCGACGCCGGGCTGTTCAGTCTGGACATTGCCGCCGGCCTTGAATATGCATACAAGGAAAAGGTCTTCGCCCGTGCCGGTATGTCGGAGCTGGGCCAGCTTTCGCTGGGGGCCGGGATCAAGCTGCCGAAACTGAACATCGACTACTCCTTTACGCAGGAGAACAGCGATCTGGAAAACATCGGCGCCACACACCGGGTGTCGCTGATGCTGACGCTGGAAGAGGAGAAGTTCAGACGGAGGTAGAGTGAGGAGGGTTCCGGCAAGCTCTGAGGTGTCGTTGTGGGAGTGGAGGGTTCAATTGTTGAATAGTTAAGCGGGTCAAGAGTCGGGAAGGGGGAGATCGTTCTGTTACTGTCGGAAGTGGTGGGGTTGTTTTATGGTTGAATGGTTAAGCAGGTCGGGAGTTGGGGGGGAAGATTGTCGAATGCCGGTTCCGACAGTGTCGACAGGATGGAAGCGGGAGAACAGGAGAGCTTCGAGGCGGCCTGCCGTTATCATGAATCATCCGCCGAGAGGGAGCAAACAGTCAGAGCGGTTCCGTCCTGAACACCCCGGATCATCCCGCTGTGGCGGATGCTTGAGTAGTGCCTTCGTCCTGCAATGCCACTTACCCTGATCGCCGGGTTCTTCCCAGCGACGAACCGCAATCCACCCGTTTTACCCCCTTTCCTCCGAACAAAAAATCCATTCTCCCTGCTACAAAACGAGTCAAGTTTCTTACTTTGTCAGACTCTATGACCAAAAATTATCCACGATTACCGAGGGTTCAATGATGACCAATGCTACGCCCTTGAAAATGCTTCAACTGACGGCAATTGCCACCATCGTTGCAATTGTCACCCTCCTGCCGAACGGGCTCTCCGCCCAGGATCGATGGAAACTTCTCGATATGAATTTTGAGAGCGGCTTCCAGACCGATCTGGAGTGGCCCCGACCGGGAGCGCAGATGTTCTGGCGCGATTCCCTGATCGGGTACTACCACACCTATACGGAGAACGACATCCAGGGGGGGCTTCACGCCTATTTCACGACAGACGGCGGCAAGACGTGGCAACTTCAGGATCCCCCCGATCCGATCCCTCATTACTTTGTCAGTCCTACATTTGCCTGGAATCCGGACGGGTTCTACACGAGTGACGGAGGAGCGAGCTGGCGGAAGCTGACGGCTACCTATACCGATACGAATTACTTCCCCGATCCCGAACTTCGCTACACCATCACAAAAGCGATGGCCTTCTCACCGAACACCATCGTGGTCCTCTACCAGCTTCACGATGCCGACGGACCGGGACTGGACTCGATCCCCTTCGGTCCGTACCGGCTGGCCTTCACCCGTAATGGCGGGACCTCCTGGACATTCGTCGATTCGCTGAAATATCTCGGCAAGATTTACCAGGAACTCGACACCAAGACCCGCTTCGGAATTCTCCCCTCACCGCCGGGACTTACCGGCAGTCCCTCACCGACCATCGGATGGTGGCAGCTTTTCAACATGCCGAGCGATTCGATTGCCGTTGTCGGGACGAAGGCATACGGTACTCTGGATGGAAATATCGGAACACACTATTATGTAGGATATCTGAACCTGAACACGTTTGCTGCACAGTGGTTCAAGCTTGGCTTTACCGAGCCCCTCTTCCCCCCTCCCGGCGGTCCTCTCGACTTTCAGTTTATCGACGACACGACCTTCTACATCGTTCAGTCCGAATTTGTCGACGTCATCAACAACCCGGACGATCTGAGGTGGACGATCTGGAGATCGGAGGATGGAGGAAGGGTCTGGGATTCGATCCCCTCTCCCCCCTGGGTCGACTACCGTTCGCTCCGGTTTGTCGGAACGCACCACGGTGTCGCAGGCAACGCATTCACGAACGACGGAGGAAGGAGCTGGACCGAGTGGGGCCATCCGTTCGGAACGAATCCTCTCTTCTACGCCGTCGACTCGACATCATACAAGCTTGCCAACCGGTTCTCCCTGTTTGCCCGCTCAGGAGACGGGGGAAGAACGTGGACGCATAACGAAGCCGGAGGAATTCCCCACACGGTATCGGCATTTCAGGGGAACGTCCTTGTCGGTCGGGACTATCAGAGTCTTCTCATCAGTCCGGACTCGGGCGAGACCTGGCGGGACGTCGGAGTTGAAGGGAAACTTCCGTCGCGGCTG
>CAMLOB010000260.1 GCA_946481475.1 uncultured Chlorobiota bacterium
CGGATGGTGTGCCACGGGGATCGCCGTCGGTGCATATTTCAGAACCGACCCGGACAAGTTCCTGGTCCGGAACGGAAGACTCTATCTCTTCCTGTATGATCTGGAGGTCGATGCTCTTCAACTCTGGCTGTCCGATGAGAAGAATATGGCCGCGAAGGCGGAAGAGAACTGGAGCAAGATGTCCAGGTAGAGAATCCGTCGATTGATGAAACTGTCTGCGAAGCGGCTTTGTGATCGATGAATCCGAAACGGGAGAGAAACGGATGGGGTGGAAGTGCCTCATCCGTTTCTCTTCCTCTGGTCGTGATACTTCTTGTTGTGATGGAACAGGGGTTTTCGTGAGAGACTGTTTGGCGACGCATTCCTATCTTCCTTCGGGGTGCGGTTGCACCGCCGAAGAAAATCCCGGGCAAGAACCCGAACATGCATCACAGCGGGAAACGTATGGATGAAATCAAAGACCAGACCAGCGAGACGCCCTCGCCCCTCTCAAGCTTTCGCTCCGGCTATGTCGCGATCGTCGGCGAGCCGAATGTGGGGAAGTCGACGTTGATGAACCGGCTTGTCGGGGCCAAACTCTCGATCGTCACACGGAAACCGCAGACCACCCGAAAAAGCGTTCTCGGCATCCTGACGACCGACGAGGCGCAGATCATCTTCATCGACACGCCCGGTATCCTGACTCCCCGCTATCTGCTGCAGGAAAAACTTGCCGGCTACGTGGCCGATGCGGTCCGGGACGCCGATCTGATCCTGCTGATGCTCGACGTCACCGATCCGAACATCGACCGCCTTGCCGGGACGTCGCTGGGAGATATCCGAAGTCTGGGCAAACCGGTGATCCTTCTGCTGAACAAGATGGATCGGGTTACATCCAAACGGGAGGTGCTGCCGTTGATCGGTCAGTTCAACGCCCTCGGCATTTTTCAGGAAATCGTTCCGGCCTCCGGATTGAAAGGGGAGAACACCGATGATCTGATCGAGGCCGTCACGAAATACCTCCCCTACGGTGAACCCTTCTACGATCCCGACATGCTGAGCGAACAGCCGCAGCGGTTCTTCGTCAGCGAACTGATCCGTGAGCGAGTTCTTGAGCAGTATCGCCAGGAAATCCCCTACTCGGTGGAGGTGAACATCGTCGAGTTCAAGGAGCGTCCCGAGCCGGAGAAACTCTTTATCAGCGCAGAGATTATCGTGGAGCGGGATTCGCAGAAGGGGATCCTGATCGGAAAGAAAGGGGAGGCGTTGAAGCAACTCGGTGCGCGGGCCCGGCAGAACGTCGAGGAGTTTCTCGGGCAGGGGGTCTACCTCGAACTCTTCGTCAAGGTCCGGAAGGACTGGCGGTCGGATGAGTCGCGGTTGAAGGGGTTCGGGTATTAGGAGCCGGGATCTTTATCACGAAGGAGCATAAAGAAGAGGAAATCCGGATTGTCGTGTGATGAATGAGGACTGGAAGGTGTCTTTCCCACTCAGGAGACCAGTCATCCATCATATCACACGAAAACAATCTGAGAGGACCCGTATGAAAACCCGGAATCTTTTCCTTCTGCCTGCACTGTGGACTCTCCTCCCCGCAATGCTCTGTTCGCAGACAGTGGCCACCTCCCCTCTCGGCAAAAATACCTTCTGCGCCGGGGAGACGATAACGGTTAACTACACTGCGACCGGAACGTTCCAGCCCGGCAATGCCTTTATTGTCCAGCTTTCCAGTCCCACCGGAAGCTTCCAGACCGAATTCAAGAACCTCGGCTCGGCGTCATCGACTACGTCCGGTTCGGTGACCGTTGATCTTCCCGGGGAAGCGGCCGGCTGTACGGCCTATCGTCTGCGCGTCATCGAAAGCAATCCGCGGGTTGACGGGAGCGACAACGGCCAGGATCTTTCCATTGATGCAAAGCCCTATGCCCGCATTTCTCTGCCTCATGACCTTGAAGTTCACCGTAGTTATGTAGCGGCTGTCGGTCTTCCGATCGAGGTGAGGGGGAGCTACAGAGATGATTATCGTTATCACTGGGACTTCGGTTCCGGAGCGACGCCCACACTCTCCACTCAACCCGGCCCGGTTCAGGTTTCATGGTCCACTCCCGGTGAGAAAACCGTTCTGCTCAAGGTGACGACACCGAACGGTTGTCAGGCATACACGACTGAAAGGATTATGGTTTACGGACCGAACCCATCGATCCCTGAAGATGTGACGATTGTTCAGGATCATCAGAAGTTCGGCCGGATATCCAAGAGGAGCATCCACTGGATATGTCCGGGGGGAGTGCTTGAGACGGAGGATATTCTCGACGGTATCATCTATGTCGAAGCCGGAGGAAGTCTGATTGTCAAGGATATAGGAGACATGATTGTCTACGTGAAGAGTGGAGGGACCATCACCTATAGTGGGCGGGGGCACAACCTCATCCTGTATGAAACTGGAGCGGGACTTAATACTCCTGGCGGGTTGAGGGGGACCGAGGTTGAGATGTCCCCCCTTACCTTCGACTATTCGAACGTCCCCCCCGGCGGCTGTCCGTCGCTGGCCCCCTATACCGTGCAGATCAAGCCGAACGTCAACGGCATCCATACGGTTGAGGAGGATGACAAGTCGGATGTCGAATACTGGATATGGAAAGATGCGTCGCTGACGAGCAACGGAAACAACAACATCCATTGTGTCGAGGCCGGAGGAAGTCTGACGGTCAACGGCGACGACAACAGAATCTACCTGAAGGAAGGGGCCGTGCTGAACGTGCAGAGCGGGACCGGGAACCGGATCTTCTACGAGACGAAGGCGACGATCGTCAATACCGGAGAGGATGCCGTCCTTCTTCCGAGCAGCGGGATCACCTTCGACGTCTCGCAAATCAGCAGCGTGGCGGTTGCCGGGGAGAGTGAAAGCGCTCTGAGGCTGTCGCCGAACCCGACGGTCGGCAGTGTGGAGATCATCCTTTCGCGTCGCGGCGACGTGATCCGTTCGGTGGAACTTCTTGACGGGTTGGGAAGAAGTCTGTACAGTGCAAAGGGGGAAGGGGCGCGTCATCGGATCGACCTGAGCGCATTGCCGTCGGGCGTCTATCACGCGAAGGTGGAGACGAACACCGGAACGTTTATCAGGAAAATCGTCAGGGAATAACCGGTGCGGAACACCAGCCAGGGCACCTCGCAACTATTGAACGATCAAACCATTCAACCACTTTGTGATGGGGAAGAAGGTCTCCGTCGATCACCTGATCGGCGGGGACCGTTCTCTTCTTCAATGATCCTTTGATCCCATCAATCATTATGGACGGAATAACGAAACGACGGAGAAGGGGCAAGGGAAAGGAACGAGTGGAGAGAATCCGACATGTCGGAACAAAAGTGCTCGGGAAGGTGTGACGTAAATCGGACTCCTCGGGTCTCTTACTGTGGAGACTAATGAATTCCTTGTTATAGACTTACACGAGAAGTCGTCAGGGATAGCATGGCTCTCCTATGTGAAGGAGAAGAAGGCTTTCGTCAATCGGGAGATCGGCGGAGGCTTTCTTCTTTTCGGAAGCATCCGATGCCGTAGGCGATCATTGTCGGCACAAGAACCACGCTGAAACGGCCGATGGCGTAGAGGGGAAGGTGGACGATGAAGTAGAGCAGGGCAAGCCAGAGGGGAAGCATCAACGGGGAAAACAATCGGTCGCGCCGCGTAATGCCGATCCCCCCCCGGATCGTCAGAAGCAACAGCAGAAGCTGCATACCGCCGATCACGATCGTGACGATCTTCCGGCTCCCGAGCGTCCAGAACGTGAAGGCCTGCAGGCCCATCTTCTTCAAGAGAAAGGAGGGGTCGTGCCGATACCGTTCAAGAGAACGATCCCGAAGTTGCCGGTCGTATTCCACAGTCTCCACCGCATCGGCCTCCATCAGATACTTGACGCCATCCGATCCATAGTCCGGATAGACAAACGTGTTGATGATCGGGGCATAGGCCAGAGGGGAGGAGGCAAATCCTTCGGCAAAATGATCTCCGACGGCAAAGTTGACGCCGTCGAGAATGTGGACCGGAATGATCGCGCCGGTCAGCCGGTAGTTCCTGATGGTCCAGGGGACGACCAGAGCAAAGGTGGCAATGGGAATCAGCAGGAGCCGTGCGACCGGAAACTGCAATCTGTCTTTGCTTCCCTTGCGGCTTATCAACAGCAACAACGGGGTTGCCAGCGCGGGGGCCAGATAGACCCCTTTGGTCAACGTTGCGACGCCGAGCGTCAGACCCAGCCACAGGTATGATCGGGTTGAAGGGCGCGTCCCGGCAACCAGAAGCGTGTAGCTTGTCAGCGTAAACAGAACGATCGACAGGGGTTCGACGATGACCCGTCCGACGTACCAGAGCAGGAACGGATGGAGGGCGGCGATCAGTCCGCAAAGAAGCATCCGTTTGTGGGAGAACGTGAGCATCTGGGCGATACGACAGGTCAGAAGCACGGTCAGTCCGTGGAGAATCGCCTGAAGGAAAATCAACGGCCAGGGATAGAATCCTGTTCCCGGCAGAAGCGAGAAGGCGACCAGCAACGGGTAGACCGGTCCGCGCATTACCGTCGGCTCGGTGCTCGGATAGAATGAAAGGGTGCGGTCATGATAGAGGCCGAAACCGAGCCGGTCATGTCCGTCGCCGCTCAGCATGTTATCAAGAGGGGAGGCGATCTGCGGATAGATCAGAAGACTGAAAAGGAGGGCGACCACAACGGCAAAAAGGGAGAGATGAAACGGCGATATGCGACTGCTGTTCATCGGAGATTCCGGTGTGGAAACGAAAACACTCCGTCGACTGTCGACGGAGTGTTCTGAGCGTGTGGGCGATACTGGACTCGAACCAGTGACCTCCTCGATGTGAACGAGGCGCGCTAACCAACTGTGCCAATCGCCCGGCTGCCTTTTTCAAGGACTGCAAATGTACGACGCAGAGACGGGGAAAGCAAGGGGGGCAGAGGACGGAGAGTTAAGAGTTTGTAGAGTTGGGAGGGGTGAGCAATGAGCTATGAGCCGTCAGCTATGAGCAATCAGCGGTCAGCCATGAGCGGTCAGCGGTCAGCCATGAGCGGTCAGCAGTCAGCTATGAGCGGTCAGCAGTCAGCTATGAGCGGTCAGCAGTCAGCTATGAGCAATCAGTAGTCGGTTTGGGCCGGTACATTGTTTTGTGATTCCGACTCCCGCACTCATACACCCCTGCACTCTCTCACTCTATGAACTCCCCCCTACACCCGTATCCGTGCCTGCTTCGCGATCGTCTTGATCTGTTCGAGGATCTGCGGGTTCGAGCTGAGGCTTTTCGCCTCCTGCAGGTGCCGCGTCGCACCCGCCCGGTTCCGTTTGCGGAGCAGGAGCTGTCCCATCATCAGGTGAGAGGTCGCCTTCTCGTCCGGGGCGCGGAACCGGTTGATCTCCAGGGCCGCCTTGAATGCCTGCTCGGCCTCCTTGAACCGGTTCTCCCGTGTGTCGATCACGCCCTTGAAGAAGTTGTAGTAGGTGCGGGAGTAGTCGTTGAGCTTCTCCGGGTTCTTGATCCTCGCCATGTGCTCCTTTGCTCCCTCAAAGTCTTCCTTTGAAAGGGATTCGGAAATGCGCAGAATCTGGTAGAGTCTCCACCAGAGAAACAGAAGGACCAGGGCAATGATCGTGACGATCGCTCCGGCGATCCACCACTGCAACCCCAACATCACAAGCCCCCCCGCAACGAGGACGGCCAGAACGTATCCAATGATTTTCGGACTCAGCATATCAATGAAAAATGCAAAATGAAAAATTCAAAACAGGAGATCCCGGGAGACTTTCCGCTTGCAGAGCAGGGTGCCGGGAATGATTACTTGACGATGGCGGAGATCTTCTTGAACTCGGGAATTTCGGCCGTCTCCATCATATCGAACAGGGCCATCTCCACTGTCGAGAAGTCGATGCCGTGATGTTCCATACGGGTCAGGGCGGTCTCCCGGTTCCTGCGGGAACGCGAGCCGACCGCATCGGCCACCACTTCCACCGTCCAGCCGAGATTGTGGAGGTCGCGCGCCGTCTGATAGACACAGACGTGGGTCTCAACGCCGCAGATCAGCACCTGATGTCTTCCGGAAGCCTCGAACGCCTGCATGAATCCGCGATCCTTCGCCGCCGAAAAGGTCATCTTCTCCAGAGGATTGTATGCCTCACCCAGCATCTCCCGCAGTTCCGGTACGGTCGCTCCCAGTCCTTTCGGATACTGCTCGGTCACCAGAATCGGCACATCCAGCTCCCGGCAACCCCGGATC
>CAMLOB010000261.1 GCA_946481475.1 uncultured Chlorobiota bacterium
CAGGTGATGTACCACTCGTTGCGCGGGGAGAGTTTCATCGTGAAGAGAAGGCGACCGGATGCTTCCCGCTCGACCCCTTCGCGTGTGTGCGGAAATTTGACGGTATAGTCGGCGGAGAAACGGATCGAGTCGCCGATCGGCGTGGCGGTCACCTCCGACGGAGTCAGCGTCAGCGAGGGGATTTCCCCTTCGACAAGTTCGGAAAAAATCGTCCGGATATATGCCTCCTCATCCTCGATCGACCAGTCAACGAAACGTCCGGGTGCCACCGAAAGTCCCTCGGCCGAGGGCTGGAACCGGAACGGCTCAAGTCCGACCGAGGAATCGCTGAAGCATTTGCGATAGTCCAGCGAGTTCATAAAGCTGATGGCGCTCTGAAGATTCTGCAGAACGGTTGAGGGTGTGGTCGGTTGCTCGAAGGCGGAGCCGCCGGTGACCGGAGGTTCCGGCTCACGTGTGGCGAACAGATCACACCCGCAGAGCATCGGGCCGATCAACAGCAGGGGGAGGAGCAGGCGGTATGTGGCCAATCCGTTTTGCATGTGATTGAGGCGGCGAGGGGACGGTTATGCGGGGAAGCTGACCGATTCCGGTCGCTCCCGTCGCGGAACTCTACACTGCCTTGTTGATGATAATCATCCGCCGGGAGCGTTCCCGGTCGAACGGCAAACCGGCGTAATCGCCGAACCAGTGGGTCGGCAGAAACCCGGCCTCCCGCAGAAGGCGTTCGATCTTCTCCGGCGTGTAGAGCCGGACCGATTCGTGGAATCTGATCTTCTCTTTCTTTATCGGAATGGTGATATGCTTCTCGACCCGGTCTCCCACGATTTCCCGTTCTTCAATCACCTTGATCCCGTCCTCGATCACCTTTGTGCTTCTGGGGATCAGGGTCTTCTCCAGCACAAGGGGATTGATCAGGTCGATGGCATAATATCCGATATCCCGCAGCGCACGTCGCGCCCCCTGGATCACGGCGAAGTCCTCCTCGACCGTGTCGAAATATCCGAAGCTGCTGAAGAGTTGCACGGCCAGATCGAACTCTGCGTTGAAGTCGAGCGAGCGCATGTCCAATTGAAGAAACTTGATCGGGACTTTTTCTTTCTGCGCCTGGGAGTGGGCGTGGCGGAGCAGACCGGTGGAGAGATCGACGGCGGTGACGTCGAATCCCCGTTTTGCCAGAGAGAGTGCGTGACGTCCGGCACCGCAGGCAATGTCCAGAACACGACATTTATCGACATCGTTGGGGTGAAACTGTGTGGCCCGCTGTATAATGTCAATGCAGGCTTCGGCTTCAATGTCGTTCCGATGGCTGTAGAGCTTCAGATAGTAGTCACTATCGAACCACTCTTCGTACCATCTCTTTGATGTCGTCATTGATGTCATGCTCGTAAATAAAAAAGTGTCAGACGGATATTCTTCCTTCAAGTGCCCGCGCAATCGTTGCCTCGTCGATAAACTCCAGGGCGCTCCCCATCGGCACACCACTTGCGATGCGGGTGACCTTGACCCCGAGAGGGTGGAGGAGCTTTGCCAGATAAAGCGTCGTCATCTCCCCCTCGACGCTCGGATTCAGCGCAAGGATCACCTCCTTTATCTCGCCGCTTCCGGTTCTGGAGACCAGTTCCTTTACTTTCAGTTCTTCCGGACCGATGCCGTCAAGAGGATTGATGACTCCTCCGAGGACGTGGTAGAGTCCGAAGAAATCATTGGTCTTCTCGATTGCCAGCACATCGCTCGGCTCCTCGACAACGCAGACGATGCTCCGGTCACGCTTTGCCGATGAACAGACAGGGCACGGATCGGTTTCGGTGATGTTGCAGCAGACCGAACAATAGCGGATCTTGTCTTTCATCGCCACCAGTGCCTTTGCCAGGGCGACGGCATCCTCGCGAGGCTGTTTCAGCAGCCAGAGTGCAATGCGCTGCGCGGTTTTCCGCCCGATGGTGGGCAGGCGACTGAGGTTCTCGATAACCGATTCAAGCGCTTCGGAAGTGTAGAGCATTGGTTTGCCGACCAGGTTTTCGGATACCTTCGGTATCCTTGAATAAAAAGCCGCTAAATGTATCTGTATTTCAGGGATCAATCAAGGGAGAAGGTGATCTGTATCGGAATGGAACGAAGAGAGAGGGGAGATCATTCAAAATGAAAAATTCAAGGTTCAAAATGGCGGGGAACGAGGGTTTGTGGGGAATTCGTGAGGAACTGGTGGAGACCGTTCGGTCGGCGCGGTACTATGTGGCGGGGGATATGGCGGGGGATGCGGAGAGCGGGGTGGGGCATATCTGGATGCTGTTTCACGGCTACGGACAGCTTGCGCGGGATTTTCTTGAGGATTGTCTCCCGCTTCTGTCCGAAGGCGTTCTGCTGGTTGCTCCGGAAGGACTCTCCCGGTTCTATCACCGCAGCGGTCGGGGGAGCATCGGGGCGTCGTGGATGACGAGCGAAGATCGATTGCGGGAGATCGACGATTACATCCGCTATCTCGACGGAATTTTTGAGACACTCACCGGGCGATTCGACCCGGTCCCCCGACTGTCGGTGCTCGGCTTTTCCCAGGGAGGGGCCACGGCAATGCGCTGGGGGATACGGGGGAGGGGGAATCCGGAAAGGATTGTCCTCTGGGGGGCCGCATTCCCTGAAGCCGAGATCGAGGAATACCGGGAACGACTGCAAGGCAAGTCGGTTCTCCTTGTCGAAGGGGAGAACGACCGGATCGTCTCCGCCGGGGAGATCGCCGCAACCGGTCGAAAACTTCAGCAGGTGGGGGTCGACCTATCGACGCTCCGACACGCAGGGGGACACGAACTGGATTCCCCCCTTTTATCCGAGCTTTCCCTCCTGTAACCGGAATTTTGTTGACATTCTGTTGCGAGTTCCTCTGTCAATCGCTACTTTTGCGAAACATCTCGTAACTCACTACGGCCAATTCCATTCAATTTCAGGGAGTATCGGACCATGAACGACATTACTGCGGCAAATGTGCAGCTATCAGTCGGTGAGATTATTTCCAACGGGATTACGACAGGAATGAAGAACTTCGTTAATCTCCTGTTGACTGCGATTTTGTTCGGCTTGACCTTCTGGATTCCCTATCTGAACATCGGAACCTTCATTGGACTTCAGGACCTTGTTCCGAAGATGAGTCGGGGGGAAACCATCTCGCCAACGGCTATTTTCGATGAAAAGTACAGGAGAAATTTTGGTGAGTTCTTCCTTCTGATGGCCCTGTTTTACGCGGGCCTCATTGCCGGTCTGATTTTTGTGTATGTCGGAGCTGTAGTCGTGCAGGTAGCCTGGATGCTGGCGTTGCCTCTCTTCGTTGACAGAGGGACTGGTCCTATTGAGTCACTACGTACAAGCAATAAGTTGACCTACGGGCACAAAATGACGATTTTTCTGGCTCTTGCCGTCTTTGGAATCGGGATCGCCATTATCGTCTTTATTGTCAATTTAATCAGCGATACGCTGGGAGCGATCGTGGCAATTATTCTTTACCTGCTGGCATTCCCGATCATGTTGGGAATGCAGGCTTATATCTATGGTAAATTGACTTCTGTACTGGATTCCTATGATACTGGTATAGGCGCGGTTGATCCGATACCTACTGTGTAATGCAAATCATTGACGGAATTGCAAACGGCTCCGCAGTCAACACTGCGGAGCCGTTTTTTTGCAGAAGCTTGATCTGCCGGCTTTCTACAACGGAATATTCCCGTGCTTCTTCGGCGGGTTCGTATCCTGCTTCTCTCGCAGCAGCCGCAACGCCTCGATCAGGATCGGCCGGGTCTGCGCCGGTTCGATCACATCGTCGATGTAGCCCCGCTCGGCGGCCAGATAGGGGTGGGCGAACTTCTCGCGATACTCCGCATCGTGCCGGGCAAGCTCCGCTTCCGGATCGTCTGCTGCGGCGATCTCCTTCCGGTACAGAATTTCCGCCGCTCCCTTGCTTCCCATGACTGCGATCTCGGCTGTCGGCCAGGCGTAGTTGAAATCTCCTCGGATATGCTTCGAGTTCATCACGTCGTACGCACCTCCGTACGCCTTGCGCGTGATGACCGTGATCTTCGGTACCGTCGCCTCACAGAAGGCGTAGAGAAGTTTTGCGCCGTGACGAATGATGCCGCGCCACTCCTGATCGGTCCCCGGCAGAAAGCCGGGCACGTCCTCGAAGACGACCAGGGGAATGTTGAAGCAGTCGCAGAACCGGACGAAGCGTGCTCCCTTGACCGATGCGTCGATATCGAGCACCCCGGCAAGCGAGGCCGGCTGGTTGGCAACGATGCCGACCGCCTCTCCGCCAAGCCGGGCAAAGCCGACGACGATGTTCGGGGCGAACTCTTCATGGATTTCAATAAACGAGTTCCGGTCGGCAACCCGCTCGATCACGGTTTTGATGTCGTACGGCTTGTTCGGGTTCTCGGGCACGATGGCGTTCAGCAGGTAGTCCGTCCGATCATGCGGGTCATCCAGATCGATCACCGGCGCCTTCTCCCGGTTGTTCTGCGGCATGTAGGAGAGCATCTTCCGGATCGACTTCAACGCCTCGATCTCGTTCTCCCGGACGACGTGTGCAACGCCCGACTTCGTCGCGTGCGTGTGAGCTCCGCCCAGTTCTTCCTGCGTCACCTCCTCGTGCGTCACGGTCTTGACCACGTTCGGTCCGGTCACGAACATATAGCTTGTGCCGTCGGCCATCACAACGAAGTCTGTGATGGCCGGGGAGTAGACCGCCCCTCCGGCGCACGGACCGAGGATTGCCGAGATCTGGGGGATAACTCCGGAGGCAAGCGTGTTCCGCAAAAAGATGTCGGCGTAGCCTCCCAGCGAGACGACTCCTTCCTGGATGCGGGCGCCGCCGGAGTCGTTCAGGCCGATCACCGGTGCGCCGATCTTCATGGCCAGATCCATGATCTTGCAGATCTTCTCCGCGTGTGCCTCCGAAAGCGAACCGCCGAAGACCGTGAAGTCCTGCGAGAAAACGCAGACGTCCCGTCCGTTGATCTTGCCGGTTCCGGTGATTACGCCGTCTCCGAGATACCGCTGTTTCTCCAGACCGAAGTCATGCGAGCGGTGGCGGACAAAGGCGTCGATCTCGCGGAAGCTCCCGTCGTCCAGAAGAACGTCAAGGCGTTCCCGTGCGGTCAGCTTCCCTTTCTTGTGTTGCCCTTTGATCCGCTCCTCGCCTCCACCCAGCGTCGACTCCTTCCGCATCCGGTTCATCAGGTCCAGCGGATGCTCATGCTCTGTGGTGTGGTCGAAACCGTTGTTGCGTGCCGGAGGAAGGAGATCATTTTTTCCCTTGATCGGCGGCGTCATATCCCGTTCTTTCATATGTGAATGTTTCGGCAGGTGCCGGTGTAACAAAAGTGCCTCTGACTCAGTCATAAGTTACGATTTCCCGACTCAACGGTTTTTCGGATGAAGGAAACCCCTGGAATCAAATTCTAAACTCATCTGTTGTTGAAAGGTCACGGTGAGTCAATTCGCAGAATTAATGTTGGAAAGGAGGATGAACGTGAAACAGTTGTTGCTTATGGTGTTCGCCCCGGTTCTGTTGTGGGGATGCAATGACATCCTGACGAACCAGTATCCGTACGGCGAAGAGTTTACCCTGGAGTATCAAAAGTCCGCTCTGGTCGGCGGGGAGAGTCTGATTCAGTTTCTCGGTATCAAGGAAGATTCCCGCTGTCCGACCGACGTCGAATGTGTCTGGGAGGGGAACGCAGCGGCCGAATTCTCGATCAAGGTCTCGGGCTATCCGCCCCAGCGGTTTGTGTTGAACACCTATTCGGGCAAGCCGCAGGAGATGACGATTCATGGAGTCAGTGTCAGACTGATTGATGTCTACCCGGCTCCGGTCTCCACGCAGCAGATTCGTCCCGATCAATATTCGGTCCGGATTGTGGTTGACCGTTAGAAACCGGGACGAACAGGAAGAAAGGTTGAAGTGCCGCCTCGGCGGCACTTTTTTTTGCTTGCAATCCGGGTTCAGTTCTCTTTATATTTGTTTTAGGTATGCCGAAAACAGAGTTTAACCAGACTATTGAAGATTACCTCCGCGCCATCTACCGGGTGGAAGAACGGGAGGGGAACGTGACGAACGCCGCGTTGTCCCGGGAGCTTGCCGTGTCGGCTGCGGCGGCCAGCGAAATGGTAAGGAAGTTGGCCGATGCCAGGCTGGTGGAGTATCGCAAGTATTACGGTGCGACCCTGACCGAACGGGGGA
>CAMLOB010000262.1 GCA_946481475.1 uncultured Chlorobiota bacterium
GATATACACATGTTAATGTTTATTATCGAAATGGGCCAATGATAAGAGCAGGAAAGCCAGATGAAGTGACTCATGTTTTTCAAATAACGGGGTCGAAATCCGCAAAAATTGTCCCACTAAATCCATTGAGCTACTAAATCATGCAAACTATAAATTGGATTGATCGTTCGATATTTGATGACATCTTCTTGATTGTCAACGGTGCATTTGTTGGTTGGTTAACAGATAATATGCATGCCGCCTATATCTCTCAAGACAATACTCAAGAACTCAACTTGTTTTTGTTCTATAAAAGTCCGCCCAATCAGCTGGATGAAAAAATTATGCAAAATGAAGTTTTATTTGCAGTAATCGACCAGTCACGATCTTACGGCATAAATAAATTGAATTGCAAGTCATTTGTGGTTGAATCTATAAGCGCATTTAAAGAAGCTGATGGAGAGTGGCTGAGTCAATGCTTCCCCATCTTCAGGAAGTACGAATTCCAGCTGTACGATCTTGAAGATTGATTTTTGTCAACCTTCGTGGGACGGAAGTTCTTTGGCATACAGATACGGTTCCAATGGCATGGAGACGGACCCGGAGGTGAAGGGAGAAGCGGGGAATCATTACACGACATATTTCCGGCAGTATGATCCGAGAGTGGGAAGGTGGTGGAGCCGCGATCCGGTGACGCATCCGTGGGAGAGTCCATACGCTTCAATGTATGGCAATCCGATCTACTACTCGGATGTCCTCGGAGCTTCAGGTGAAGCCGGCGGTTCGAGTGGATCGAGTCCGTTGGATCCGGCACCGGGAGGAGGTGATGGAGGGGACGGAGGTTTCCCCGGTCCGACAATTCCCCCACCGTTCATACCGGACCCGTTCAGCCGGGAGTACATATCAGCGGACGGGAGCAGGCTGACACTGAATCTCATGGATGCGGTGACGACGTACGGAGAAGTCCGACGACTGACCGATGGAGAAATCGTTCCGCGGTCAAAGTTGAATGTTGCATCGGGGACGAATCTCTGGGCAATCAACAGTCGGGTGTATGGGAAGTTTGCCGGGCGCTGGGAGCCGAATTCGGAGGGACGGTATGATTTCGCAGGGTTTTACCAGATCGTCGATGGGGAGTGGGGATTGTCGTATGAGGAGGCTGTGCGCCGGCATCAGGCATCGGTATCGGTATTGAACAATGAGTTGTTCGCGCCGAATTTCTGGGGGGTGTTGCGTGCCTGGATCGAATCGGACCGGATGTGGTGGGAGTCGAATGAAGCGTACGGGCTGCGCCGATTTGGCGGTGGTTTGTTGTATGAGACGGTAGATAATGTGCATGTGGTGGGGACGTACCTGCTGAACAAGTTCATCCACGGCGAGGGGTACGGTGAGCATCTGGACAACACGCAAGGGATAGAGTGGGGCGGGAACGACATGGTGGTGCGAGCGGGGAATGTGGGAGCGTTGTTGATGTCGCCGGGAGCCTCAAGGGGTTCGGTGTTGATTGATGATGTAGCTAAAACTACTAATCGACCTTTTGCAATGGGCATTGAAGATTACTTAGATGACTTTGCAAGACAACACAATGCAATGACTTGGAAAGAGTTTGACGATGCAGTGAATTGGCAACCTCAGGTGCTGGAAAAGCTATCTGATCCTAAGCTGGACTTTATCCCTCAACTACCATAGGCAAGGAGCTGAATGAGGAGATTGAGGTGATCAGTGGAAATACGCGATGTCGGGGTAGAAACCGCAGAGGTGGAAAAAAGGCGATGCCTCCACAGGAGGGATCGGACCGCGGTAATGGCGTCACTGAAACAGCAGACGGTTTTCTGAGGATACCAGGCAGTCGAGCGTGGAGTGATCTGCTCGGTGAGAAAGAGGTGGTAGGCAATGAGGGTCGCGATGCTGTAGAGAGCCATGAGGATCGGTGTGGTACGAGCGATCGCCAGGGGATTCCACTGGCGTTGGGTTCCGAAGCCAAGGTGCTCGCGGACTTCGCGGAAGGTGACTTCGCACTGCCAACGTTCGACATAGGTTTCAAGGATCTGTTGTGGCGTCTGCTGAGGATCGGTTGAGAGGAAGGCTTGCAGGGGGAAGTGCCCGAGGAGGTCACGCACGAGGACCCATCGGATCGGCAGGCGATGAGATCGGACCGACCAGAGTGCCGTGCCGCTGAGGATCTCCACAGGACGGTTGTCGGATTGATACCACCGGGTGAGTTCAAGGGACTTCCAGTGTTGTGTCGGGTCGATGCTGGGGGTCTTCAGTGAGGGGAGCTTCTTGCCTCGGGAACGGGGTCGCCCGGGCTTGCCGGTCGGCTTTGGAGCCTTGGCATAGAGTTGTGCATCGAGGCGGAGTCGGGTGATGATCCTCATGTGGGGAGCAAGTGCCTGCAGCAGTTCGATGGCCGCGAAGCTTGAGTCGGCAACGACAGTGATCTGCCGCTGGGGCATCCATCGCTGCAGTTGCATCAACCCTTGTCTGGCCCAGTCGGTGAGCTTCTTGTAGCGTAGTCGGTTGCGGCAACAATAGCGTTGGCTTGGAGCGAGGATCGTCAGCACGGGCAATGCCCAGGGACGCTTGCAGAAGGGGAGGTCAACCAGAAGTTGGAATGAGAGCCATCGCAGTCCGGTCGTCTTGACGAAGTGACTGTGGCTTGATCGGACCGGATCGCGGTAGACGCCTTGTTGGAGGATCTTCTTTGCGTTGCGTCGCTCGATGGTATCATCGACGATCAGCCGAACGCGTTTGCCGGGCATCAGATGCTCCAGCAGCATCCTCAACAGGAGCTGTGCGGCTTTTCGTGCAGACCACTGCACCCGGTTGAGCAAGCGATGGTATTGCTGGAAGTCCTTGTGCTGATCTCGTCCGACCACCCGCAGCACCGCCGCAACGGTTCGTTGTGCCGGCGCAAGCAGAGCACCGCAGAGCGCAAGGCAGACGCGCTGGTGGAGGCTCTTGCGAAAAAGTTCGGTAAATGGTAGTATCGTCGCAGCGATTGTAGCCGGTAGTGTTTGCATCGGTCTGCCTTCAGATTGGTCTTTGAACAGACCAAGCCTACACTATCGGCTCCTTTTTTCAAAATCCCTTTTGGATAAAGTCCAGATAAGCCGATGCTTCCCTGTTTTTAGAAAATACGAATTTCAGTTATATGATCTTGAGGATTGATTTTTGTTGCCTTCATGGGGCGGGTGAAAGTTTATTTGCAGAGAGCTGTAAACTAGAATAATATTATGGATAGAGAATTAGTGCTGTCTAAAGTGCGTTCGGCATGGGAACAGGCAAGCTCGGAGTTGTCCGTTGAAGTTGACATGTCTGGCCGGCAAAAATTCGGTGATCAGTTGGATCATATAGTCGCTTTCTTGCCTCATTTCGGTGGGCCTCATGGAATGATAGTTGACTTGACGGCTTCGGACTATGACTTTAACTCTAAAACAATTGACTTCGCTAAAAAACATAATATGTACTACTCCTTCATTGGGCCAGGATATAGTGAATATAATCGTGCTGAGATTATCGACACCTTGATGGATTGGGGCTATTTTGGCCCAGTAGATTTGCGCCCGAAGTGGTTTCCCGGTGATACTCCATTTGGATAAACTTAGTCTGTAATAGCGATAGAGTTATGCTGTGGCGTGATTTAGGAGCCTATCCGAAAAATAGATGTGTAAAAAATAAGGTGACTCGTTCCGAGTCACCACATCGTATGTGTACTAGCGCTTGTTGGCAACTGGAAGGGTGTGGTGATCATCAACGTATATCATATGGGCAGGTATGATGCTGTCGACTCAACGAGAAGTAGGAAATACAATTGAACCCGTGGCAATTCAACGGCTCCCCCGGAGCCGAACCAACAACCCATAACCAACCGAAGGAGGCCTCCATGGCTCGAAAATCGCTGTTCACCACACTCGCTGTGGCACTCACGCTGTTCCTCGGCGGATCCCTTTCCGCTCAGGCGCAAAACCCGGACCTATGTCTACCGGACTGTCCCGGGTCGAATTTCGGAACGACGAAGATTGCGATTCTTACGTTCCCCAACGGCTGTGTCGTCCGCGTCAAGTATGCCAAACGGTTTGCGTGCGGCACCTGGAATGACCTCGGCATCATCTCCGTCGAGGAGTTGACGCCGTGGTGTTTTGTCTACTCCACACAACAACTTCTTGATCTGGTGACCGAGGAGATGTTCAAACAGAATCCGATGGGATTCCCGGTTCCAACCGGAGGTGTCGGAGGTGACACCTGCTTCACACATTGGCGTGTGGTGAAAGGGGCGTGCTGGAAGGAAAAGATAGAGTGTGAGGATACCATCCACGTCCCCTGCGGTGAGGCTTGCTGCCTTGGATCCTATGAGGTCTGTGCAATTGATTCGGTCGTGGTCTCCGTCACGCCGACCGGCTCCTACATCTTCGGTGAGTGCGATACGCTCGACGTTGAGTGCGAGCCGATCTGTGGTGAGGAAGAATCGGCTGCGAAAGAGGGGGGGGCTGAACTCAGTTCCATATCTCCGCCGCACTTTCATAAGAGTATGACCGAAGCCGTTGTTGCCTCGGAGAAGTCGTTCCTGAGAAAGGCTCCGGACTCTCCGGTTCGGGAACGTGTCGTCTCCGATCCTCAACCGGCAAAGCCGAATCGGCCGGTGACCAATCAGATGATGATGAAATCCGATGAGTAAGGGGGCCGCAGCGCTTCATACCTGCGGCGGGTACCCGGATTCGACTCACGGTTCCGGTCGTTATCGATGAGTTGACGTATCCCGTTCCCCGTATCAATGATGCCGTTGGCGGGGAACGGGATTGTGTTTTCATCGGCAAGTTTCTCTTGTGCAGGTCGGGCCGGAACTCGTATACTTCCAAACATCATTGTTATCATCATCAATTTCCTGTTGCGCCATGATCCTCCGCTACGTCCTGTCGCTTGTCGTCACTATTCTCTTCTGCGTATTCTCTGCAATTCTGGTCGCTGCCCAGTCCGAATGCTGGGACTGGCTGCATCCGCGACCGGTCGGTTTCAATTTGACCGATGCAGCAGTTCTTTCAGAACAGACAGCCCTCATTGTCGGCTACAATGGGAGCATCCTGCGAACCGTCGACGGCGGGCGGAACTGGTTGTGCTGGAACGATGGCTCGTTCAATCGATTCAACACGGTGGACTTTCTCGATGAGGAATTCGGTATGGTTGCCGGTGAGCTGGGGAGAATCTATCGCTCGAACGACGGCGGCGAGACCTGGAGTCAGGACCGCATTTCCGGCATCATCGATTTCATCAATGATGTTCACATCCTCGATCGCCGGAATGCCGTGGCGGTCGGCGGAACGATTACGCCGAGCAATATCATCCTGCGGACGACTGATGGAGGTGAGACCTGGGTGAACCAACCGAGCGGCACCACCGCTACGCTGTATGGCGTCTGGATGATCGACAGCCTCAATGTCTGGACGGTCGGTCTTTCCGGACTGGTCCTGCACAGCGTTGACGGCGGACAGTCGTGGGAAACGGTCGACATCGGAATGGAGACGCCGTTCAGGTTGACGGCGATTGCCTTTGCCGATGAGCGGACCGGCATGATTGTCGGCGATGAGGGGACGGTCTTCTTCACACTGGACGGCGGGGAGAGTTGGGAGCCGGTCGTCGATCCGAAGTCGGGAACGAACTTCTTTGATGTCGAGTGGTTCGATTCACAGCACGGACTTGCCGTCGGTGAAGGTGTGGCGATGAGGACGACGGACGGTGGCGAGACCTGGAGTCAGGTCCATCCCCACGGCTACTATCTCGGGCTGGGAGTAGAACGGGGAGGGGATGCGGCGGTTGCCGTTGGAGTGAACGGATTGATCCACACGACGACCGATCGCGGAGCGAACTGGGTTCGGGCATCAAGCCTTACCGCTACAGTTCTGCTCGACGGTATCGGTGCATCCGATACTTCTCATATCATAGCGACCAGCCTGAAGGGCGATGTCCTCTGGACGCGGGATGGCGGGGCTACATGGGGCTGGTCCCATACCGGCCCGGCGACGCTTCTGAAACAGGTGCTCTATCCGTCGCCGGATCTTGCCCTGTTGATCGGTGGGACGATGTTCCGCTCGACCGATCAGGGGGAGACCTGGACGAATGTCGAGCCTCCTGCCGGGCGCTTCCTGCAGCGGGGAGACATGCTGGATGAACGTCGGGGTATGGTCGTCGGCAACAACGTGATCCTGCGAACCTCAGACGGCGGGGTGAGCTGGGATATCGATACGACGT
>CAMLOB010000263.1 GCA_946481475.1 uncultured Chlorobiota bacterium
CGACGCCGCCAGGGTCGCCGCCAACCTGGAGGAGGCAAGGGCGTTCGCGGGCGACGGCTTCTTTGATCACGCGACTGCTGATCGGATCGGCGACGGCAACCGTCACCGCCAGAAGCAACGCGGCCCACCGACCGTTGACTCCCCCCTTCCAGAGAAGCAGAACAAAGAGCAGAACATAGACCGGATAGAAATGTTTGACGTTCGTGATGAAGGGCATCACGACGTCGAAGACCGGGTTTGCGAGGTCTCCGTTGAAAACGCCGAAGAGGGAACGGTCGATGGTGTAGAGGAAGTCGGGCATGGATTTTCGATTGACGATTGTCGATTTGCGAATTATGAAACGGGAGATTTTCGAATGTCGACTTTCGAATGTCGATTTGCGAATGAACTCATCACCTTTGTTCTCTTCTCATGTCATTATTCGTCGATTGAAAATTGAAATTTGTCATTCGAAACTCCTTGCCGATAGCCTGCTCTGTGCTTCGGGGCCGGGTGGATGCGCCCGGCAGTTCCGGGGCGTCCCGCGTCGGCTAAAGACCGACGGCTACCGTGATCTTGTCATTCGTAAATCGAAAATCGTCATTCGAAACTCCTTCCCGATGGCCTGCTCTATGCTTCGGGGCCGGGTGGATGCGCCCGGCAGTTCCGGGGTGTCCCCGCGTCGGCTAAAGACCAACGGCTACCGTGATTTCGTCATTCGACTTTCCTTCGCGATGGAGTGCTCTGCGCTTCGGGGCCGGGTGGATACGCCCGGCAGTTCCGGGGTGTCCCCGCGTCGGCTAAAGACCGACGGCTACCGCGATTTCGACATTCGTCATTCGACAATCGAACGTCATTCGCAAATCGAAATTCGTCATTCGACAATCCGAATTCACCCCCTCCTCCTGACCGTCCCCAGAATCCTCGGGCCTCGGGCTCCGGTGACGCTCGGGACGTTGCTCGGGATGCCGTGGAGCGTGGCCCAGGCCAGGATGGCGAAGCAGATTGCCTCCTTTGCGTCGGCCGGAACCCCGTAGCGGTCGCTTGGCAGGACCTCGGGTCCGGCGGCTTCGGTCCGGAGCATTTCCATCAGAATGGTGTTTTTCGCCCCTCCGCCACCGACGATGATTTCATCGACCGAGGCGACGGGGGCAACGTGGCGGTCGATCGCATTGATGATCGATCGCGCCGTTACAGCCGTCAGGGTCCGGATCACGTCGGCATCGGAACGTCCTTTCTTCTTTCCCGAACGGGCACACTCCACGCCCCGCTCCTCCCCGAAGCGTTCCCGTCCGGTCGATTTCGGCGGGGGTTCGGCAAACCAGGGATCGGCCAGGATCAGGTCGAGAAGCTCCGCATCCACCTCCCCGACCGAGGCAAGTTCTCCCCCGGCATCATAGTTCTCTCCGCGCAGCTCCCGCATCGCCGCATCGATCAGGACGTTCCCCGGTCCGGTGTCGAAGGCCAGAAGCCGGTTGGGGTCGAGTTCGCAGGGGAGCCAGGTCAGGTTTGCCATGCCGCCGATGTTCAGGGCCACGCGGTTGCTTCCCGGTTTGTGCAGCAGCAGTGCATCGCAAAACGGGACGAGCGGCGCCCCCTCCCCACCGGCAGCTACATCGGCTGTTCTGAAATCGTTCACCACAACGGATGAAAGCTGTTCTGCAATAACGGCCGCGGAGCCGATCTGAACGGTGACGCCGTGCGGAGGATCGTGGTAGATCGTCTGTCCGTGGAGTCCCACCGCGTCAAGCTCCCCGGGAAGGATGCCGTTTGCTTTCAGTCCGTCGGTGACGGCTTCGGCGTAGAGTATCCCCAGCTCCACATCAAGCTCGAACGTTCGTCGCAGCGGCAGTTCTCCGGAAGAGGCCGAAAGGAGCAGACGCCGGATCTCCGGATCATACGGTCGTTCGGCAACGCCCCGCAGCCGCCAGACCGGCCTCCCCTCCTCTTCCCGAATCTCCAGAAAGGCAACGTCGATTCCGTCAAGCGAGGTGCCGGACATGATCCCGGCAATCAACAGAGAATCCTTTTTGCGAAGATGATCGAGCAGCATGTCCCTTTCCGTTTCTTCTACTTTTCGACGCTGTTTCCTGAGGCTGTTTTCCGACGCTACTTTCTCAGTCGAAGCGAGTTTGTGACGACGCTGACCGAACTGAAGGCCATCGCCCCTCCGGCAATCATCGGGTTCAGCAGACCGAAGGCGGCAAGGGGAATGCCGACGATGTTGTAGAAGAAAGCCCAGAAGAGATTTTGCCGGATGATCCGCATCGTTCGCGACGAGAGGGAAAGCATGTCGGGAACGTGGCGGAGATCATCTCCCATGATCGTCACGTCGGCAGCAGACGAGGCCACGTCCGTCCCCCCCGCCATGGCGATACCGATGTCGGCAATCGTCAACGCGGGGGCATCGTTGACTCCATCTCCCACCATGCCGACCTTCCGTCCCTCACCCTGCAACGATTTGACGACCTCTCCCTTCCCTTCTGGCAGGACTTCGGCAAACACCCGTTCGATGCCGGTCTGTGCGGCAATCCCCTCGGCTATCGCCCGGGAGTCGCCGGTAACCATGATCGGTTCGATCCCCATCTCCTTCAGTCTCGCGATCATCTCCGCAGCTTCCGGCCGGACCTTGTCGGCAAGGACAAAGGCACCGGCAATCCGTCCATCGACCGCGACCCAGACTGCCCCGTCGGGAACACCTTCGATACCGCCAACTGCATCGGCCATCCTTCCTTTCTTCCCGACAACGATCCGATGTCCCTCCACAACCCCCGAAACTCCGGCCCCGGCCTCCGTGCCGAACTCCTCGACCCGATAGAGGGGAAGCCGACGGGAGGCGGCGAAGGAGACAAGGCTTGCGGCTATCGGATGCTCCGATCTCCCCTCGACCGAGGCGACAAGGGAAAGGAGAAAGTCGGGGTCCGTATCGTCGGCGGTAAAGGAATCGACCACCTCGATCTTCCCCTCGGTCAGCGTTCCGGTCTTGTCGAAGAGCATCGTATCGAGTCCCCCGGCCCGCTCAAGCGCCTCGGCGTTCCGGATCAATATCCCCTGTCCGGCTCCCCGTCCGGTCGATGCGATGATGGCGGTCGGGACGGCAAGTCCCATCGCGCAGGGACAGGCGATCACCAGAACGGCAACGGCCGGGATCAGACTCTCGGACAGCGATCCGTCGCCGAGCAGAGCGTGGAGGGCAAAGGTGAGGAGGGCAATGCCGAGGACGATCGGAACGAAGATGCCGGCCACCCGGTCGGCCAGTCGCTGCACGGGCGCCTTGGAACTCTGTGCCTCCTCGACGATCTTCATGATTCCGGCCAGGACCGTCTCCCCTCCGATATGTCCCACCCGCATCGTGAAGGCTCCCCCCAGATTGACCGTTCCGCCGACAACCTCTTCCCCTACCTTCTTCTCGACCGGTCGGGATTCTCCTGTCAGCATCGATTCGTCCACGATCACACTTCCTTTTTCAACCATACCGTCGGTCGGGACGCTTTCACCCGGCTTGACAAGGAGGAGATCTCCTTCCCGCACAAAATCGGTCTCTACATCCTCGATCTCCTCCCGCTCTCCCGTTATCCGGTGACTGACCGCCGGAATCAGCGAGGCCAGGTTTCGCAGCGCATCGGAGGCTTTATCCTTTGCTCGGGCTTCAAGCCAGCGACCGAGAAGGATCAGGGCGACGATCACCGCAGCGGTCTCGAAGTAGAGATGGTGCGGATCGACGCCGGGAAGAAGATCGGGAGCAAAGACGATGACGGCGCTGAAGAGCCAGGCCGCCCCGGTTCCGAGAGCGACCAGTGTGTTCATGTCGGCGGTCAGCCGGCGCAGGTTCCGCAGGGCGACCTGGAAGAACTCGCGCCCCGGACCGAAGAGGACAACGCTGGTCAGAACGAACTGGACGATGTTGAGAGTTCCGTGATACGGTGCGATCAGCGAAGCGAACGGAGGCACGACCATCGGTCCCATCGCGATCACGAGAACGATAAGCGTCAGCGGAAGCGCCGTCAGCGTATCGCGACGGAGGATCCGCGCCCGTTCGGCCTCCGGCGAGATGGTCTCGTCATGTTCTCCCGGCAGCGACGCACCGTATCCGGCCCGTTCCACCCGGTCGATCAGGTTCTCCACCGGAACGTCGGAATCGACCTTCAGCCGCGCCTTGTGCGTGGCCAGGTTGACGGCGACTTCATGCACCCCCTCCTCTTTCCGCAGAACTTTCTCGACGCGGGCAACGCAGGAGGCGCAGGTCATCCCGTCGATGTTGAGATCCAGAAGGAGATCATCCTTCGGGGAGTCCGACTCCGCCGGAGAAGAAGGCTCCGGCTGTACCATATCGTGCGGTTGTATTTTCATTTGTCGATTTTCGATTTGCGAATGTCGAATGAGGGGAAGTTCGATTGGTGATTTTCGATTTGAGAATATTGAATAGGGGGAATTTCGATTGGTGATTTTCGAATGTCGATTTGCAAGGCATTCTCCAATCCATTCGATAATTCCGGAATTATCATTCGACATTCGCAAATCGAAAATCACCAATTCCCGGGTTGTCGCCCGGCGCAAGGTTTTGCGCCCCTGCAATTCCCTCCCCCACAAACTCCATGAACTCCCTACACTCTCCTCTCGATACTCTCCTCTCGATAAACTCAAATCTACCATTACCCAATGAATCTCTCCGGAACCGAACAAGTTCTTGCAGATCGACTCCGGTCCCCCTACCTTTCCGGCATGAAACTTGGAGCACACACTTCGATTGCGGGGGGACTGCACAGGGCGGTGGAGCGGTCGGCGACGTTCGACGGCACGGCATTGCAGATTTTCTCGAAAAACAACAATCAATGGGTTGGAAAACCATTGACGGATGAGGGGGTGGAAGAATGGTTTCGGGTCGTAGCCGCCTCGCCGATCGATCCGTCGGCGATCGCGATTCACGACTCCTATCTGATCAACCTCTGTTCGCCGAACCCGGAGACCTTCGCCAGGTCGTACAACGCATTCATCGACGAACATCAGCGGGCCGAGCGGCTCGGCATCCGTCTGCTGAACTTCCACCCCGGGGCGGCGATGGGACAGGAGCGTGACCGGGCGATCGGGATCATCGCCGAACAGATCAACCGGGTCCACGAGGAGACAAAGGGCTTCCGGACGATTTCGGTTCTGGAGACGACGGCCGGTCAGGGGTCGACCATCGGCTACCGGTTCGAGGAACTGGCCGCGATCATCGAAATGACCGACGACAAGGATCGCATAGCGGTCTGCATCGATACCTGTCATATCTTTGCAGCCGGCTATGACATCGGGAGCGAGCGGGGATACGAGGAGACGATGGAGGAATTCGATGCCGTGATCGGTCTGGAGTATCTGGTTCTCTTCCATCTGAACGACTCGAAGAAGGAACTCGGCTCCCGGGTTGACCGTCACGAACATATCGGCAAAGGGATGATCGGCGAGGTGCCGTTCCGGATGCTGATGGCCGACGAACGTTTCGCCGACGTGCCGATGGTGATCGAAACGCCGAAGAGCGCCGATCTTCACGAAGACGTGGAGAACCTGGGCCTGCTCCGGAGCTTCATCCCGCAAGGCACCCGCAGCAGACCGCGTAAAGTTGCTATACCTGATTGATGAATACTCACAGTTGATGATTACCGACAAGGGGTTACTCAGATTCTATCGCATCAAGCGTCTGCAACGGAGCATCGAGTACGTGCTGCTGTTTTCGCTCTTCCTCTTCTTTCTGATCGCCTACTACGGCTACTACAGACTGTATATCATCCTGATTCTGGCACTGATCTTTTTCGGACTCAACATACAACTGACCCGGCAGCGGGAGCGACGGCGGACGGCACCGCGACTGAACCGGACGGCGATCATCACCGACATGATCGAATCGATTCTCTTTCTCCTGCTGGTTCTGCTGATGTCCCTTCCCTCGATCTTCGGCACCCTTTTCGGTTCAACGCCCCAGGAACACTACGCCCTGATCGCCTCGATCCTCTGCGGGATTTTTCTGGGAGGACTCGTCGGGGAGATCCGTTTTCAGCTTCGGGCGTTTCCCCTGCTTACGCATGAACGGCAGGAGAACTACGTACAGAACCTGAAGCGTTCGATCGTTCTCCCCTACTTCACAATGAAAAGAGGGAACTGAGAGAGCGGGTAAAGATCTTCGTCGCAGGAGCCGACGAAAGCATGAAGAGAGAAGGATAGATCACCGAAGCTCCGTACCTTTGCACTGTATGCATACC
>CAMLOB010000264.1 GCA_946481475.1 uncultured Chlorobiota bacterium
TCGCGGTTGCGCAGCAGGGCGCCCGGGAGCAGACCTGACTCGCAGAGGATCTGGAAACCGTTGCAGATGCCGAGCACCGGGCCTCCTGCATTGGCGAACTCGATCACTTCCTTCATGATCGGGGAGAAGCGGGCGATGGCACCGCTGCGGAGATAGTCGCCGTAGCTGAAGCCTCCCGGCAGAATCACTCCATCGACCCCCTTGAGGTTATGGTCCTTGTGGAAGAGAAATTCCGTTTCGACTCCCAGATTGTGTTTCAGCGCCCAGTAGGCGTCGTGATCGCAGTTCGATCCGGGAAAGACGACAACGCCGATCTTCATGCGGCCTCCGTCGTCATGGTTTCGATCACCGTTACCCTGAAATCTTCCATCACCGGGTTGCTCAGCACCTTTGCGGCGATCTCCTCGGCGATTGTGGTCGCCTCGGCGGAGTCGCCGGCTTCGATCTCGAACGTTATATGCTTGCCGATACGGACGTGTCCGGCTCCGGCATAGCCGAGCGAGCGGAGAGCGTTCTCCACCGTTTTTCCCTGCACATCGAGAATCGCCGAACGGAGCATCACGTTAACTTCAGCCTTGAACATCATAGAAGTCAGAAGTATAGAAATGAGAAGAATGAAGCGGAAAAGATCATATCGTCACCCCCACACACCCGCCGACTTCCCCCACTCTACGAACTCTCCCACTCTACGAACTAAAAGCCAGTCAAAAGGAAAGTCTGCACAACCCCCATCGCAACCCCGGGAAGAACCCATCAATCCCCACTCTACGAACTCTAACAAACTCTCCCACTCTACGAACTAAATATCAAACGGCGTCTCTTCCGGTTCCTCCATCGTCTCTTCGTCCTCTTCGTGGCGGAGGATGTGGAAGAGTTGGCGCACGATTCCGTAGACAAGATACAACACCATGAAGGGAAATATCCCTTTCCCTTTCGTAACGATAATCGCTATGATGCCGAGCAGAGCAACGATAAACTTTAGCGGGGCCTCTCTGACGGCTCTGGGGGACGGTTTCGGGAACGTATCGTATCGGATTGTGCTGACCATCAGCAGGGAGACGCCGATGGTGATGATGGTGATCAGGGCAGGACGGAGTCCGACGGGAGGGATTGCATCGTCGGAAAGGTGGTGGAAGACGAGATAGCTGATCGTGGTGAGGGCACCGGCCGGGATCGGAAGACCGAGAAAATAGTCCTTGTCGAAACCGGTAAGCTGCACGTTGAACCGGGCCAGACGGAGAGCGCCGCAGATTGCCGGGAGTCCGGCGATCACCATGCCGATCTCCTCCCAACGGTGAAAAAAGGCTGCATAGAGGATATAGGAGGGGGCCACACCGAAGCTGACGACGTCGGCCAGCGAATCGAGTTCCACGCCGAACTCCGAACTTGTCTTCGTCAGACGGGCCATGGCGCCGTCGAGTCCGTCGAAGATCACCGCCAGGACGATGAACCAGGCGGCCACGACGTACTCCCCTTCGGTCGCCTTGACGATGGCGACGAAGCCGCTGAAGAGGTTCATGGATGTGAACAGGCTCGGTATCACCGAGCGGGTAACACGTATCGGCACGTTGCTCCTGGTCTTGTTCCCGACAGATGACGTTTGCAGAGCGAATGAAGGGGCGGCAGACGTTCCGGAGGAGAGGCGAAACGCGCACTCCTCACTTTCGCTCCCTGCATTCCGCCTTTTGCGCTAAAATACCGACTCTGCGGGAACTGTGCGGAATCAAAGGATCTCATCTTCCACGGGCATCCGGCAGATAACCGTGACGCCACCGACGACGCGGTCTCCCGGTTTGACGAGTATCTCCATGTCGGGGGGGAGGATCAGATCGGTCCGGCTGCCGAACTTGATCATCCCGAAGCGTTCTCCCATCTCCACCCGGTCGCCGACTTTCAGCGGACAGACGATGCGGCGGGCGACCGAGCCGGCGATCTGTTTCATCAACACCCGGAAATGAGCCCCCTGAATGCCGATATGCGTCCGCTCGTTTACCTCCGACGATTTGTCCTTGAAGGCGGGAATGAACTTTCCCTTGTGATATTCCATGTGGTCGACCGTGCCGGAGATCGGGTTGCGGTTGACGTGGACGTCGAGGGGGGAGAGGAAGATCGCCACCAGCTTTGCCGGACCCTTGTGGTACTCGGTGTCTTCCACGTCGTGGACGAGAAAGACTTTTCCGTCGGCCGGTGAGATGACCGCCAGTTCTTCCGCGTCCGACGGAAGCATCCGGTCGGGATCGCGGAAGAAATAGAGGGTGAAGGAGGTCAGCAGCAGGCCGAGCGCGACCATGCCCCACCGGATGACGGGCAGCTCGATGAACAGGCCGACGATAATCATTCCGACGGCGACCAGAAGCGTGATGACAAGGACGTCGAGACCGTAGCGTGACAGTTTCATAGATAGAGATCGTTCAACGATAATATCACGCGAATTTATCCTTTCTCCGCGGAAGAATTGTCCTCTTTTCGGAACCGGATGCCGAATAACGGCTGATGAGAGAACTTCGATCCGCGCCGATCCGTTCCATCCGTCCGATCCGTGTACGATCTCCCGGAAACGCCGGGACCGATCTACCGAAGCCCATGTGTCCAGATGAAGCTGACGACCGGCATGACCGGAATTGAGGATGGCTCGTCCTCGCCGGTATCGATCAGCAGCCAGGCGGCACCGAAGTCAAGAGCCCAGGTTCTGCCGAACCAGCGGGCTGTGGTGATGATCGGTGCGGTCCCGACCGTTTTCATGTAGATCCCCTCGGCCGCCAGTTTCCACCGGTCTCCGATCCGCCAGTCTCCCCCCAGAGCGATGATCGGCGCCTCCTTCGGAAATTCGTCGATCAGTCCGGCTGCCGGATCGACCAGTGTGGTGTGACGCTTGAAGGCGTAGCCGCCGGTCAGCGAAATGCGCCGATCGTCGTCGCCGTAGCTGAGTGCGCCGTAGAGGGTGGGGGCGATAATTCTCGAATCATCCTCCGGTGTGCTCTCCTCCTCGAAAAAACTGGCCCCCCACTGGAAGCCTGCAGCGACCAGGAGTTTCCCGCTCAGACGGAGATTTCCCTTCAGCCCGATCGAGTAGGCTCCGAACGCGTCTCCGCTTGTCCCTCCCCAGTCGTCCGGCAGCGGAGGAGCTCCCCCGGCAAGGATCATGATGTTGTCGGTGACCGCATAGCCCCCCATCAGTCCCAGCAGGTCGTAGCTCCCCAGCACAAGCGTTCCCTCCGGCGGAATTACCGCATTCGGCACGGCGACCGTCCGGAAGGTTGTCGGGTCGGGATAGCGGTCGGCTCCGAAGCCCCCTCCCCGTCCATGAACGGCAACGGTTACCTCCTGCCCGTCGGCAAGTGTCAGGACAAGCGGGACGGAGAAAAGACCGAGCGTATCGGGAAGGAAGCCGAGGGAGAGGGAAATCGATTCTCCGGCGGCGATCGTTCTGCCGCCGAGCGATTCGTTCAGCGAAAAACGTTCCCCGTTCGGTCCGCGCAGTTCCGCCGAGATGATAGTGACCGGCAGGGTTCCGACCGACCGGAGGAATGAGCCGATCGTCGAATCGTTCCGGCTTCCGACTTCTCGTTCTCCGAAGTCGATCTCCTCTGCAGCCGGCTTCAACGTTGCTCCAAGAGCCTTTCCGGTCAACCGTGCGGAGAGCTGACCGACATCGGTCCGCATCAATGCGACTGAGGCTTTTTCTCCGACTGAGGTGGGGGCGAAGCGGAACTCAACCGAGTATGTGGTGCCGGGAGGGACATCGAACGGAGGGAGAGGGGAGACGAGCGTGAAGCTTCCGGCCTCCCCTTCGACGATGTCGATCGCTTCCACGCGCAGAGGTGCATCCCCCCGATTCTCCAGAAATCCCGTGACGACCGAATCGGTCATGCTTCCGACGTTCCGGTTCCCGAAATCGACATCGACGAAGCGGGGGTCGGCCTTGCCGAGAATGGTCCAGAGATCATCCGACTTGTCGCTGCCGGAGCTTGCTCCCAGCTCGGCGATCTTCACACCGTAGCCGTAGCTCCAGGCCAGACGCGATCCGTCGGGAGAAAACGCCATGCTGATGCCGACCATCGATCCGGTGTCCCGTGCGGTCGAGAGAATTGCGCCGCTCGCGGCATCCCGAACGCTGATCTCCCGGGCCGAACCGTATGGTTCGACCGTGGCGGCGAGCGTTCCGTCCGGACTGTAGGCCAGGCGGAGAGCGGAGCGGGAGCTTGACTTGTCGCCGTATTCCGTCCGGACCTCCCCTGTCCGGTAGTCGGCGATGCCGGGACGTCCGTCTCGCCAGACGATGACGCCCGATTCGTCCGGGGCAAACCGGGCACCCTTGTAGCCGCTGGTGTTCTTGCCGATCAAGACCGGAGATGCGTCGAGATCGTGGGCTTCCAGATCCCAGAGCAACATCGTATCGGCATCGTCCGGAACGGCGGCCACGTATGTGCCGGAGCGGGAGAAGACGGCGGAGTAGGCGGGGCGTTCGGTCAGCATTTCCCGTTTCGTACCGGTCCCCGCATCCCACAGACTCACACCGTCGCGGGCGGCGGTCAGGATCGTCTTTCCGTCGGGAGAGAACTGGGCGGTGAAGACGCTTCGGCGCGGATCGCCGATTGTGGTGAGGACCCGTCCGCTTTTGCTGTCGAGAACACCGAGGACTTCTCCTCCGTCTTTCGTGATTTTCAGCAGGACCTGATTGCCGTTCGGCGAGAAGGAGGAGGTGATCGCATCCTCGGTCATGTAGCCGTGGACGTTCGCCTCGCCGCCGCTGACCCACCAGAGGACCTTCCCGGTGTTTGCATCGAGCATGTAGTTGCCGCAGAGGATGAAGCGTCCCGTCGGATCGTATTCCACGCTTCGAGGCGTCGGATCCTTATAGGAGACCAGCGGATCGCCGGTCACTTGCCGGCTTCTGACGAAGGCTCCGGTCCGTGCGCTCCAGAGACCGAATGTCCCGGCCGGGGTTCTGGTCCCGCCGATCATGATCGAAGTGTCTCCCATGTAGCCGACGATGAACTCTCCGGTCGGATCCATGCTCCAGAAATGTTTTTCCACCGGAAGATGGGCGATGCGGGTTGCTTCGTTCTCTCCCCCGATCACCGTCACGCGGGCAAGACATTCGTCGCTCGGCGTTCCCGGAACGTGCCACGGGTAGATCCCTCCGGTAACTCCTTCGGCAATTGTTGTCCAGGTCCTTCCGGCGTTGATGCTGTATTCAAGCCGGACCGGAGTTTCCGGGGGGACTCCGTCCCAGGTGATCAGTCCCCGTTCTCCCGCATTGAACACTTCTCCTCCGTTCGGTGCCACCAGGTGGATCGGAATCGTCTCACCTTTCACTCCGCTTCGGCGGACAACGAGGGTTGTGGCGTAGCAGGAACTCTGAACCCGCCACTGGTCCACGGCATTATCCGCCGAGCGGCTGCCGGAGCGGACGCTCAGCGTTCGGGACTCTCCGGCCCCGAGCGTCAGGGGGAGCGGAGGGAGATCAAGGACGAATTCATTCCTGCCGGGAAGGTGTTCTATCCGTTCGATGGTGACCGGGGCTCCCGGCGCGGTAAAGGTGACGCTCGCCTCGGACATCGTCGAGTCGAAGAAGAGGACCGGGGGAGTGATCGAGAGTCGGGGAATCGATTGTTCCGGTGCGGTGTATGCCGATCTGTTGACCAGCTCGGGCGAAGTCCAGGAGAGGAGCACTTCACGTTCCGGGTCGCAGTCGGGTCCGCTTCGCCAGGTCATGCGGCAGGGCTCGCCTCCGCGCGCTCTGTAGAGCAGGGCGCGATAGATTGCCCGGGCCTCCTCCACGGTCGTCACGTTCTCGAACCATGCGCCGCCGGTCTTCTCGCTGATCTGCTTCAGGACGTCGGGGGCCCGCATTCCGAGCGTGACGCAGAAGATGACCGCACCGATCTCTTTTGCCCGGGCGATGATCGGCTCCGGATCGCTTTTGCTCAGTCCGTCGGTGAGGAAGATCAGAACGGGACGATGTTTTGCTTTCGCGAGAAGGGGGAGAGCGCCTGCCGGGGAGGAGAGGATCGCTGCGTCGTAGTTTGTGCCGCCGCTCGGCTTCAGACCTTCGGCGGCCGAGCGCAGCAATCTCCGGTCGGTCGTCAGATCGGCAAGCACGAAGGCGTGGTCGTCGAACGATGTGATGCCGCACTCGAAGGAACCGTCGGGCAGCGCATCGATCCAGGCGTCGGCCGCCGCCCGGGCAAGCA
>CAMLOB010000265.1 GCA_946481475.1 uncultured Chlorobiota bacterium
TGAGCAATCAGCTATGAGCAATCAGCTATGAGCAATCAGCTATGAGCAATCAGCTATGAGCAATCAGCTATGAGCAATCAGCTATGAGCAATCAGCTATGAGCAATCAGCTATGAGCAATCAGCTATGAGCAATCAGCTATGAGTAATGAGCTATCAGCTATGAGGGTGAGGGAGCCGCTTTGCGTCTTTGCTCTTTGCGTCCGCCGCGGCGGATTGCGTGAGCTATCGGCCGGTTCCGACCTTCTACAAAACCTGAAAACCGACAAGCCCTTCCCCTCACATTCACGTGAAGAGAAGGGCTGTCCGTCCTTTCAATCGTCCGATCAGTATCCGAACAGTTCTTCCAGGGAGATCTTCTTAACGGCTCCCAGGTTTTCCAGAACATTCATGTTGATGTTCTCCTTCGAGCCGATCACGCAGTAGGCGTAGGCCTTGTCGGCATATCGCTGTTTGTGGAATTTCTCCAGATCAGCGACGCTGATTCCCTGCAGCGATTCGTAGATCACCTTTCGCGAGTCGTCGTCCCGTCCGAACTTTTTTGCCGTCAGATAGTTGAACAGGATGCCGGAGCGAACTGTCCGCTCGGTCTCGATCTTGTTTTTCAGACCCCCGATGGCCGTGGCGAAGCTTTGCTCGGATCGCGGAAGCGTCGTGTGAAGCTCGTTCATTGCCGCCACCGCCTCCTTCAGCTTGTCGGCCTGTGTCCCTACATAGGACATAATCACGTGAGGCTGATCCGGCTTCGGCGGCGACTGGAAGCTTGAGAATGTGGAGTAGGCCAGTGCCTTCGACTCGCGAATCTCCTGGAAGACAACCGCCCCCATACCGCCGCCGAAATATTCGTTGAAGACGGCGCGAATCGGCAGCGTGGTTGCGTTGTACGGCTCGGCGTTCCTCAGCCAGAGGACCTCGGCCTGGACCATATCGTAATCGGTGAAGTAGACGACGTTCTTCTCGGTTGCCTGATAGGGATACTTCTGTGCCGGCGGATAGTCCGTCAGAGTCTTCGGCGTTTTGTGATGCCGTTCCAGCAGGCCGGTCAGACCGGTCATCATCTTCGGACCGTAGTAGAGAACCCGGTGCCGGTAGCTTGTCAGCTTGTGGATCCGGTCGACAAGTTCCTCGGGGGACATCTCCTTCAGTTCCTCGTTCGAGAGATTGTCGTTGAACGGATTCTTCTTTCCGTAGAGCGCATAGTTCATCAGTCCCTGGAAAAGGATCGTCGACTTGTTCTTCTTCGCATCCTCGCGCGACTTCAGCGTCCGGGCGATAACGCCGTCGAGTGCATCGCGGTCCGGCTGTGCGTTGGCAAGGAATTCCTCGAACAGAGCCAGAGCCGGCTCGAAGCTTTCATCCGGTCCGCTCAGCGAGACGTAGACCTGATCGCGACCTGCCGAGACGTTGAAGCTGCATGCGAGATCGAAGAACTTCCTGCTCAATTCCTCCGACGAGTATTTGTCTGTGCCGAGATAGGGGAGATAGTTGACGGCATAAGAGAGCTTCTTGTCGTTGTCGCTTCCCATGTCGAAGACGTAGTAGAGTTCGAACAGCTCGTTCTCGGTGTTCGGGACGGCAAGAACTTCCGCACCGTTTGCAAGTTTCCCTTTGATGATGTCCTTGTCGTAGTTGATGTAGACCGGCTGCATATCCGGTGTCGAGGTCGTCAGAAGCTCGGTGACGAACGGACTCTGGTCGATCCGGTTAACCTCCACCGGCGTGATCTGCGGCTTCTCCACCTTTGCGATCTCCCCACTCTCACCCAGATGCTTGTAGATCACCGTATAGTCGCTCGTATAATACTTCTTTGCGAAGTCGACGATCTGCTTCTTTGTGATGTTCATCATCTTCGAGAACTTCTGCGCTTCCCAGGCCGGATCGACACCGGAGACGAACGTCCCGAGTATGGCGAAGGCCCGTCCGCCGTTCCCCTGATACTGATTCATCTGGTCGACCTTCAGGTTCCGGATGACGGCCTGCATCGAAGCTTCGTCGAACTCTCCCCGCTTGATCTTCTCCACCTCTCCCAGAATCAGGTCTTTCACCTCTTTGAGCGACTGTCCTTCCTTCGGACTTCCATAGAAGATGTGGAGACTGTAGTCCATGCTGATATCGGGTGAGCAGGAGGCGTTCTGCACCAGTTGCTTTTTGTTCAGGTTCAGATCAAGCAGACCGGCCCCCTTGTAGGCAAGGAGCAGATCGGTCATCTCCAGCAGCAGCGACTCCTCGGTTCCGGCACCGGGGAACCGCCAGCCGATCCGGAGCTGCTCCGGTTCCGGTCCGTAGATATCGATCTCCCGTGGAGAGCTGCGCGGTACCTCGGGGCTGAACGTGAAGTCGGGAAGAGGCTTCGGCTGCATATAGGCGAAGTGACGTTCGATTGCCGCAACCGTGGCTTCCGGATCCAGGTCTCCGACCAGAATAACTGCCATGTTGTTCGGCACGTAATAGGTCTCGTAATATTTCCGGATCTCCTTCAGCGAAGGGTTCTTCAGATGTTCCACTGTCCCTATAGTCGTCTGCGTGCCGTAGGGATGGTTCCGGAAGAGGTCGCCGTAGAGCGCTTCCCGGACCTTGTCCCCATCGTCGTCGAGCGAGATGTTCTTCTCTTCGTAGACCGCTTCAAGCTCTGTGTGGAACAGGCGCATCACCGGTGTGCGGAAGCGTTCCCCCTCGATCCGGAGCCATTTCTCCAACTGGTTCGACGGGATGTCGTTCATGTAGGCGGTCACCTCCGTGGATGTGAAGGCGTTGGTGCCGGTCGCGCCGATTGCGCCGACCATCTTGTCGTATTCGTTGGCGATGGCGTAGCGGGCGGCAATGCCGGAGACCGAGTCGATCCGGTGATAGATGTCGTTCCGTTTTGCCGGATCGGTCGTCCGGTTGTACTGGTCGTACAGATCCTCGATCACCGCCAGTTCCTTCTTCTCCGCCTCCCAGTTGAGCGTCCCGTACCGATCGGTCCCCTTGAAGAGCATGTGCTCCAGATAGTGAGCCAGTCCGGTATTTGTTGCCGGATCGTTCTTGCTCCCCGCTTTGACGGTGATGAGGGTCTGAATGCGGGGCTCGCTCCGGTTCACCGACAGGATCACGGTCAGTCCGTTATCCAGTTTGTAGTGACGGGCTTTCAGCGGATCGCCCGGATAGGTCGTATACTCGTACTTTCCGTCGGTCCCGGTCGCCTTGTCGATCGGGACGGCGGCCAGACCTCCCGGCTGCGCGTATGCGGCGGCGGCCAGCAAGAAGAAGGTGAGCGTCGCAAGGACGGCTCGTGAGAAATGCTTCATGATGCGTTTGATAATGTATGATGAAATGGAAAAAAGCTCTTGCTGTCTCGTTGGAATCGATAAAACTACGGCTTGAACGCTTCCGGAAACAAAGGATTTGCTCTGCTCTTCATATTTTTTCCGAAACGCTCGGCATTGTGGTATCCACGTAAATCAGGCGGAGTTCAGTGAACATTGCAATCGTCTCTTCGGAAATCGTTCCTTTTGCGAAAACCGGCGGTCTGGCCGATGTTGCCGGTGCCCTCGGAAAGTACCTGGCACTCGACGGATGCGACGTCCGGCTCTTTACGCCGATGTACGATGTGACGAACAGGGAGGCCTCCGAGTTCCATCCGGTTGACTTCCTTGAGAATATCGAGATCGATTTCGGCGGCGATCCGATCTCCTTTTCGGCGGAAGTGGCCACGCTTCCGGATACCGATGTCGACGTTTATTTCATCGATTCGCCCGGATTGTATAATCGTGGAAAAATTTATACCGACGACGGAGACGAATATCTCCGCTTCGCCCTCCTCTGCCGGGCCGCGCTGGAATCGTGCCAGCACATGGGCTGGTCGCCCGATGTGATCCATTGCAACGACTGGCAATCTGCCCTCATTCCTCTCTATCTGCGGACCCTCTACGGCTGGGACCGGCTTTTCGAGGATACGCGGACGGTTCTGACGATCCACAATCTCGCCTATCAGGGGGCGTTCCGGGGGAGCGTGGTCGACCATCTCGGATTTGCCGATCACCGGTCGTTCCTCCATCAGGAGGATCTGAGGTCGGGCCTCTTCAATTATCTGAAACACGGCATCATGTATGCCGACGCCATCTCGACCGTCAGCGAGACCTATGCCCGGGAGATCCGGACGCCGGAGTACGGAGAAGGACTTGACGGGATGCTCCGCCGGCGGGAAGATGCGCTGTTCGGTATCGTCAACGGGGTCGATTATCACGAGTGGAACCCGGAGGATGATCCGTTGATCCCCTATCATTACGGACCTGATAATCCCGCAGGGAAGGAGAAGAACAAGAAACATCTGCTTGAACGGCTTGAACTTCCCTACGCTCCGGATGTGCCGGTCTTCGGCATCGTCTCCCGTCTGGTCAGCCAGAAAGGCTTCGATCTGTTCTATACCATTATGGATCCGTTTCTCCGCTACGTCGATCTTCGCCTCTGCATTCTGGGGAACGGAGCGGAGGAGTATGAGCGGTTCTTCCAGTCGCTGAACGACCGTTATCCGGAGAAAGTCAGCTTTTACAGGGGATATTCAAACGAACTGGCCCACCTGATCGAGGCCGGCTCCGACATCTTCCTGATGCCCTCGCGCTACGAGCCGTGCGGACTGAACCAGATCTACAGTCTGAAGTACGGCACGATCCCGATCGTCCGCAAAACCGGCGGACTGGCCGATACGGTGGAGCACTTCGATCCGCAGACCGGTCGGGGGAACGGCTTTCTGTTCGATCACTACACGTCGCAGGGACTTGCCTGGGGGATCGAGCAGGCCCTGAACGTCTGGGGGGACAAGGAGCAGTGGAACGTTCTGATGCGGAACGCGATGGCGGCCGACTGGTCGTGGGAGAAGCAGGCGGAGAAGTATATTCGGCTGTATGAGTGGGTATTGTAAACGAGTGGGAGAGTGAGGGAGTGGGAGAGTGTATGTGTCTTCTTTGTGAGTGAGAGAGTCCGAGAGTCTATGAGTGTCGACAGCCCGAAACGTGATCACCGGATGAAACCGCATCGCACATCTTTTCCGAAGATCGTCCTCCTGTACGGCCTCCTGCTCGGAGTCGTTCTTGTCGCGTTCAAGCTTTTCGAGTATTCCTATTTTTCCCGGCGCATCACGCTCGATCTCTATCTCGGCATCACCGCGGTCGCCTTCCTCGCCGTCGGCATCATCGTCGGCCTCAAGGGAGGGAGGGGGCGACCGGTAAAAGAGGAAGAGGAACCGGCTGCCGAAAAGGGATTGGAACCTTCCCCGACCTTCACGCTTCAGGGGACGACCATCGAGACCGGACTGAGCGAGCGGGAGCGGGAAATTCTTGGCCACATCGCCGAGGGACGAACCAATCCGGAGATTGCCGAGAAGCTGTTCCTGTCGCCGAACACGATCAAGACCCACGTCAGCAACATCTACCGGAAGCTGGAGGTGGAGCGGCGGGCACAGGCCGTGGCACGGGCAAAAGAGCTGAAAATCCTCGATTAATCCACTCCTCACCCGTTCGGGTGAGGGGAAATCATTCCTTCGGGTGATGCATCACCCCCTTCCCGTAACGTAGGTTTGCCCGTCGTCAACCACAAACCGATAACGCAGGAGGAGCAGCGCAATGAAAGGAACCATTCTGAAATTCGGACTGATCAGCGGACTTGTCATGGCCGTGGGATTCATGATCTCCATCCCTCTTTCAGGCACCCCGACGAATTACGATACGATGGAGATCTACGGCTATGCATCGATGCTCATCGCGATGGTCGTCGTCTTCTTCGGGGTGAAATCGTATCGGGATCGCCAGTCGGGAGGGAGGCTCAAGTTCGGCAGGGGGGTACTGGCCGGGGTCGGCATCAGTGCCGTTGCATCGTTAATTCTCGCGTTGTACACCTTCGTCCACATCGCCTGGATCGATCCCGGATTCGGTGACGGTTATGCCGCCTGGGAAATCAACAAAATCGAGGCGAGCGATATGTCGGCCGAGGAGAAGACCCAGGCGATCAGGGAGATCGAGGAATTAAAGCCGTCGCTGGATAGTCCGCTCATCCAGGGGCTGATCATGTTCGCGATGGTGCTGGTTTTCGGTATCATCACCTCCCTGATCGCCGCCGCCGTTCTGAAGCGGGAGGG
>CAMLOB010000266.1 GCA_946481475.1 uncultured Chlorobiota bacterium
CCGGGGGAGGCGCGCACGGTCGATCCCTTTGATTCTCTTCCGAAGTCTTTCCGCCGGTTTTCAGAGATGTGGAATCCCGATTCAGATCCATGAGTAATTCAGTTAATGATGCAATCGATACCATCGTCATCGGGGCGGGGGCGGCGGGATTGATTGCCGCCGGATTCTCCGCACTGGCCGGAGGAAAGACACTTCTGCTGGAACGGACATCAGACGGCGGCAGGAAGATCCTGATCAGCGGCGGCGGCCGGTGCAACATCCTCCCCTCCCGACTCTCCACATCGCAGTTCGTCACCGCGTCGTCGCAGACGCTTCTGAAGAAGATGCTGCGGGCCTGGCCCCTTGCAAAGCAACGGGAGTTCTTCGAGACGGAACTGAAGCTGGAGCTGGTTCTTGAGGAGGAGAGCGGAAAGCTCTTTCCGGAGTCGAACCGGGCGCGGGATGTGCGGGACGGATTGGTGGAGTGGAATCGACGTTGCGGCGTCGGACTGCGGTTCGATGCACACGTGGTCGATCTGGAGACGGGGAACGGACTGTGGCGGGTGCGGCTTGCCGATGGTCAGTCACTTGAGGCGAAGAGAGTGATTCTGGCGACGGGGGGGCTTTCAGTGCCGAAGACCGGGAGTGACGGAACGGGACTGAATATTGCCGAGAAGCTGGGGCACCGGCTCAATCGGACATATCCGGCTCTTACACCTCTGACCGCAGAACCGCCGCCGCACGGAGACCTGGCCGGTCTCTCTCTCAACGTCCGGCTTGAAGCTCCGGGAGCGCACGGCTCTTTCGTAACCGAGGGGGGATTCCTCTTCACGCACCGGGGCTACAGCGGACCTTCCGTTCTGGATATTTCCCACCTGCCGGTTCTCTCCCGACTGAGCGGAAAGGAACGTCAGGAAGTCTACGTCCGCTGGGTCGATCGCGACGAGGAGACGTGGCGGTCGGAATTGATCAAGGGGGGACGCTGGAGGGTTGCGCCCGTCCTGCGGGAAGTTCTGCCGGAGCGTCTTGCCGAGCGTCTGGTCGAGGAGACCGGCATTCCTCCCGAACGGAATTGCTCGGAGCTTCGACGTGAAGAGCGGGAGGAGTTGATCGAACGACTGATCCGCTACCGGCTTCCCTGGACCGGAGACGAGGGGTACAAGAAGGCCGAGGTGACCGGCGGAGGGGTGGCCCTTGAAGAGGTGAATCCGAAGACGCTTGAGAGCCGGCGACATCCCGGTCTCTACTTCTGCGGCGAGATGCTCGATGCGTTCGGTCCGATCGGCGGCTATAACTTTCTTTGGGCGTGGGGGACCGGGCGGAGTGCGGGGATCGGGAAGCGTGCGTGAGTGAGTGGGTGTGGGAGTGGATGAGTATGAGATGCCGCCGTGCCGGAGTGGAGCCGGGAGACATCCGCTTGTGATATAAAAAAGTAGTACTGAAGTAGTACCGAGAGGGAGGGCAGATAGAAATATGTTTGTGGTATCGGAATACTCCGAGGCCGGAACCGGAGAGGATATCATCATCTTTCCGGAACGGACAAGACCAAATACCACTTATCAATTCAGGAGTTTGTTATGGCTAACGGAATGCGGTACACCGTCATCTTTCAGAACAATTCCTCCAACCGCGGGGATGCCTGTCTGTTTCAGAAGGATCCCGGGGGAGGTTACCCGGGGGTAATGTCGCTTGCATGGTTTACAAGACCGGCCGCCCCGACCACGAGGATCCAGTTTGCGTGGGAGCTGGCCTACGATTTTGCCTGGTCCCAGACCGGTCGTCTGGCCCCCGGAGTCGTCTTCAGCGCCTCGCAGGTCTGGCCGGCCGATCCGGCAACACAAAATCAGGTGACTTTCACCAAGGAGGGGGGATTCTACACATTCAAGGACCTGACGCAGGGACCGCAGCCCGGCAGCCTCACCATCAGACAGGATTCGACGATTCCGATGGGTATGGCCTCGGTCGGGATCGGCATGTCGGGTGCGGCAACCTTTGCAGTGCAGGCCCAGCCGAACATGAATGTCATGTTCACACCCCATCCGGAATACTGGATTGCGTTCGGCAACTATATGACCGGTGAAGTACTCGATACCCAGTCGATGTTCAATGCGGCAAAGATTACGTTCCCTCCGAACATCTATACGATGGTCGCAACGCTGAATCAGGATAACACCTGGACCATCACGCCTCTGGACACGCTGAATGCGGAATTGCTGAAGGGGAGCAAGGCCGAAGCGGAAGCTGCCTGAGATCATCGAGAGATCCCGGCACCGGTTTCGCTTGTCGCGGGACCGGGAGGCTTGGAATTGTGGGAACGGACATTTCTGTCCCTCACCGGCGAACGAAACAGGTGTATCGAACATACGGAGTCCGCATTCCCGATCGGGGATGCGGACTCGGTCGTGCCGGGATCGTGACGGTAAGTCGTCTTGACAGGGCTCGAGGGTGCCTGAAAGCAAAACAGGGAAGCCGCATATTCCTGCTCCCCCCTCAGCAGCGGTGACATTTGAATCCCTTGTGATGTCTTTATAGACTTATCATTTCTTGTTCGGTGCTGATTCCCAACGATACAGGACGGTGTTATGAAATTCCTACGGCTACTCTTTTCCTCTCTCCTCTTCATTCTGCTGTCCGCTGCGTCTTCACTTCTCTTTGCCCAGCTTATCTCCGGCACTGTAATCCCGGTCAACCTCTCCCCGCAGGACTCTCTGATTGACGTATATGTCGACGACACGAACATCGGGTCCGCCCTTCAGTTCGGAAAGTCCGGAGAGGGGGCCGGTTTCAGTCTTGTAGAGAAGCAAAGTTTTTCCATCAGAGTCGTTAATCCGGAGACCGGAGAAACGCGGGCTGAGAAGTCGGTTACGCTTCAGCCGGGTCTCCCGACCTTCGTATACTACTCCAACGGAGCCGTTGTCCCCCTGTGGTATCCGAGCGGCGGAAGTGTTCCCCTGACGATAGTGAACCTGACGCCGCGGCAGCGGCAGATCGCCATAACTCTGCCGGACGGGAAAGTGGTGACGCGGATTCCTTACCGACATACATCCGCTTTGCATGAAGATGTGCGGAGCGAGGAGTTCCTGAACAGACTTCTCACCGTCGATGTTGACGGAAAGAAGTGGTACGGTGCGGGAGGGTATCCGGTGGTAGTGATCGAGAGGGATGAGAAGGCGGAGGTCTGGACTCAGTATGCTATCGACGGTTTCGATCGCTACGTTGATACCGAGCCGGTTGATTTCAAGCCCCGCATCCGGTTTGCCAACGTTTCCCGGATTGCTGTGGGAACAATGGTTGATAACCAGATGCCGGAAGGCTGGGACATTATTCCCTCGTTCTCCGCTCTCTCTGCCCGGGAAGCGGTTCCGGGCAAACACAGACTGGATATGGTTCTGGAAGGAGGACTAAAGGAACGCTGGGATTCTGCGACGGTATGGAACGGCGAAACGACAACGATCGTTGCGATGGATGTTCCGGGGGCCTTCAGCTACACCCTGCAAACCATCCGGACGCCACATTCCTCCATCCTGCCGGTGCCGTGGAGAGGAGAGCCGCTGAACACCCGATTTGCCGTTCAGTTTGTTCCGTTCAATTTCAATTTTTTTGAGAAGGACGACAGCATCGTCATCCTTGAGATCTACCGTCCCGACGGAACCCCGATAGCCGAACGGGTCATGCGGTCTATGACTGTGACGCAGGACATGAGCAGTCACGCAGGAGAGTACCGGATCGATCTCCACGAAATGTCCGGAAGTCTGCTGCGACGCTACAGGATCAATCTGGAGGCGGGGAAGCACTACCGGCTGTTCCTGACCGGGATGGAGCTTGACGATCTTTCTCTTCATGCTCTTTCATTGCTCGATACCGGAGCGGTCGGTTCGCTTCCTCAGGGGGAAATCGTGCCGATCAATGAAGTCGGCGGTACCATCCGGATCGTCAATCTGCCGGGATCGGGCCGGATCGTCAACGGTCTGATTAACGGGAACGGAAATGGGATGATGGAGGGGATTGGCGAGGGAAAGGCAAGCGGCGGGGCATCGGTCCATGATGGAGACGAGATCGACATCAGAGACAAGGGAGGAGAGACGCTCGACGAGTTCGAGATCGACGTCGAGCCGAAAGGGGTCACCTCGATCTTCGTTGTTCCCGGTTCCGCTCCGTTGAACGAGGTCCGGACAATCACGCTCGGTACGCCCTATCTTCCGGCATCGCTTCTGGGAAGCGATGCGCGCCTCCGTCTTCTGAATCTTGAGGAGGAGGCCGGTCCGGTTGATATTACATTCCAGTCAGGTTCGACGATCGAGGTGATCGGAAACATCGGCAGCGGCGAGGCAAGTCCGTATTCCCGGATGCCTGCCGACGAAGTCACGATTCTGTTGACGCGGCACAACACAGGAGATACTATCCTGACGACATCTCTCAGACCGACGCGGCAGACCGCAAACACGCTGATCTTCACAGGGAGCGTGGCCGACGGCACGGCGCAGCTTGTTCAGGTGCAGGATGATCCGGTCGGCACGCAGGATGTCAGGATCCTTCACAGCCTTTCAAGCGTCCCTTCGGAATCCGTTGTCGCGGGCGTTTCGATTCGTCCCCATCCGCTTGAGGGGAAGGGAACTCTTGTCTTCAACCTGAAGGAATCGTGCGATGCAACGGTTGAGCTGTTCAATGCGCAGGGAGCGTTGGTCAAACGATTGATCCGGCAGCGCCTCGTTGCCGGAGATCAACTGATCGAACTCGACACCGAAGCGCTCCCCGCCGGAGTCTACACCCTTGCGCTGGTTTGCGGTTCGGAGCGGGTGTCAGTGCAGAAGATAATAAGAGTGAATGAGTGAGAGAGTGCATGAGTGTATGAGCAGGACTGCGGTAGCCGTCGGTCTTTAGCCGACGCCGGGATACCCGGAGCGGAACGAGACTTCCCAAACGAAATCGAAGCGCAGAGAATTCTATCACATATAGAGTTATAGAAGTCGCAGTTCTCTGAAAAGAGATCACCTGTGAGAGAATAACCACAAAAACACCAAGGGCACAAAGAATCACCAAGGGGGCTTCCTCCCCTGTATCATCCTTCATGCGCCGACTCTATAAAATCACATACACACGGCAGACCTCTCAAAGCTCATCTCCCAAAGCTCAAAGCTCACAGCTCATCTCTCAAAGCCTCCGGCTGACCGAACATGTGCCGACCGATTATCTGCGGCAAAGCGAAAGGGGAACGATCGGCGGTTCTTGATTTGTTCCTTCCTCCACCGTATCCTTGTCGATTCCGTTTCGTAGAGCGTCCCCGTTGTCGATTGCGGAACCGACATTCATCGACGAACGGTTCCATCATTGAACTTCTTATCGTTATGGCACAGCATCTGAAAATCCTCGGTATTCTCACACTGGTCTATCACGGCCTTTCGGCTCTCGTCGTTCTGGTGATCCTCCCGGTGTTCATGGGGGTGAGCCTCCTCGCCGACAGTCCGGAAGCGGCCGGGGTGTTGGGAGGGATCGGTGTCGTTATCACGGTCGTTGTTCTGATTCTGACGCTTCCCGGCATTATCGGCGGGATCGGTCTGCTGAAGCGGCGATCCTGGTCGCGCATCCTTGTGCTGATCGCCAACGCACTTCATATCCTCAGCTTCCCTCTTGGAACGGCCCTCGGCGTCTACTCCTTCTGGGTGCTTCTGAAGGAGGAAAGCATTGAGATTCTGGAAGGGGGAGACGGGTTCGCATGAAGATCGGTCACGCACATCTGAAGGTGAGGGATCTGGAACGATCCCTCCGGTTCTATCAGGATGTGTTCGGCCTGAAACTGCGTGAGCGGCTCGGCGGCTTCGCATTTCTTTCGGGGACCGATATGCACCATGAGATTGCCCTGCAGGAGGTGGGACCGGATGCGCGGCTTCCGGGACGCTACGATGTCGGACTCTTTCACGTCGCCTTCGAGGTGCCGGATCGGGAGGCTCTTCGGGAACGGTATGAGTATCTGCGGGAGCAGGGTGTCCCGGTCATCGCGGTCGATCACCGCATCAGCCTTGCGATCTACTTCAGCGATCCCGACGGGAACGGACTGGAGATCTACTGCGATACCAGAGACCGGATTGACGGGGCGGAGGTGTGGCAGGGGAAGGATCGGGTGGTG
>CAMLOB010000267.1 GCA_946481475.1 uncultured Chlorobiota bacterium
CATCCCCCTGAAGTGCTCTTCAGAGTATACATTCGCAACGTCGGAACGGACGATCAGTTACCGCTGCCGGCGTCGTCGGACTGCACCTGACGTGCGCGGCGTGCGGCTGCGGCCCGCTGTGCGGCCTCTCGCTTCTGGCGATAGTAGAGACGCTCGGCCCGCAGTTCCTCGTCGGTCTTCGGTCCCGGCGGCGGGATGCGAAGAACCTGTCCCGGGAAGATCAGGTCGGGATTGCGAATCTGATCGGTGTTCGCCTGCCAGATCTTCGGCCACATGAACGGATCGTTGTAGATGCCGTCCTTGGCTGCGATGTTCCAGAGACAGTCGCGATCCTTCTGCCAGGTCCCGACCGTGTAGGTGTTGCCGCGGAAATTACGGGCACGCTCGTAGAGCTGCTTGATGTCGCGGGCCAGACCGACGATCTTGTCGTAGAACTCCGGCAGAGCCGCTATCTTGTTCTTGCGCAGTTCGTTCAGATCAGCCCAGAGCTTGTCGATCTCGCTGATCCGCTTTGAAAGTTGCTCGTCGCTCATCCGCTGCATCTCGCGAACACGGGCCTCGATCTGTCCGAGACGCTCGAGGAAGGCATTGACGTCGGCCTCGGTTGCGCCGATCAGCGCATAGATCGCCTTGTTGCAGTCGGCAAGTTCGTTGGTCAGAGCGGTCAGGCGAGCGTTCTGGTCGTTGACCTGCGTGGTGATGCCGTCAAGTTCGGTCTGCAGATTTGCCACACGGTTGCGGAATTCCTCGATGCGAATCTCCGCTTCATCTTTTTTCAACAGGCTGTCCGGCTTGTTCGGATCGACCCTCGTCTGCGAGAAGGCCGGAGTCGCCAGAAGACCAAATGCCAGTAGTGCCAGCAATGTTCTCATGGTTGTAGTATCTCCTGATAGTTGTTAATGCTGTTCAAGAATTCGAAGTCAATACGCTCTTAGTTATCCGGGAACAAACCGGCGGGCCATGCGTTCGGCCACTGGGCAAGTTTGCTCTGCACGAACTGCTTGCGGGTATTGCAGTTGTCCACCTCCCTCTGGCGAGCATCGACTTCGCTCCTCAGGCGACTCAACTCGTTTTTCTTCGATTCGATGTCTTTCTTCAATTGCGCCTCCTGAGCGCGTAGCTGGCGCAATGTCGCCAACTGCTCCGCCGTAATTTTTGAGGAGCAACCGGCAAGGAATGATGACCCTGCAATGACAAGGGCAAGCATTCCGATTCTGAATTTTGCGTTCATACGTGAAACCTCCTGCTTAGGGTTCCAATGACTGTGAAACTGGGAACTTGTTTGTGCCTTTTCCGTCAGATTAACGAATCCCGGTGCAGTTGTTCTGTTGACGGTAAAAACCGGCATGATTCGCTAAAATCGGTCTCAATCTAACTATTACGGGGGGAAGTACAATGCACCGGGAAGATATGAAGCGAAAAAGTCATTCATACACTTCCCAGAACGAACAGAGGGGAGAAAGAGTTAGCGCTGACTGAAAACCGTATCCGCTATTCTGTCCGGATCAATCTACCGAACCGATCCGGCAGGAAGACGGAGAGAAAACAGAGAAGACTTCCAGGAAGTTCCCCATCCCCACTCTCCCATTATACCCCCTTCACCTATTCATACCGCAACGCATCTATCGGGTCCAGCCGCGCAGCCTGCCATGCCGGATAGGCTCCGAAGAGCATACCGATTACCAGACAGACGAGAGTGGAGATCAGGATGCTGGACCAGGGGAAGACCGGGGAGACGCCGAGGGCAAGCCCCAGCAGGAAACCGACGAGGACGCCGAGCAGGATACCGACGAGAGCGCCGATCTGGCAGATGGTGACCGCTTCGATGATGAACTGCGTCAGGATATCCCGCCGCTTGGCTCCGACGGCCTTGCGAAGTCCGATCTCCCGCGTCCGTTCCTTCACCGACACAAGCATGATGTTCATAATCCCGACTCCGGCGGCAATCAGGGCAATCACGCCGCAGAAGAGTCCGAAGAAGGTGATGTACTTCGTGAATCCGCTTACGGTCTCCACTATTTCCGCCTGTGAGACCACCTCGAAGTTATTCTCCTGCATGACTTCCAGACGACGGACCGCCCGCATGATCCCGATCGTCTCGTCCATCGTCTCTTCAAGACGTTCGGAGCTGCGGGCGCGGACGATAATGCTGACCGAAGAACTCCACTCGTTGAAGAAGAACTTCGAGGCACTGGAGATCGGCACAACGGCAAGATTGTCCTGGCTCTGACCCAGCATCGCCCCCTTGGCCTTCAGCAGACCGACAAGGACGTAGCGATGACCGTCGATCCTGACCGAACTTCCGATATCGGCGGCCGTGATGTTCAACTCGGATGCAACTTCAGCCCCCAGCACCACCACATCGCGACCAAGCCGCACATCCTCCGGATCGAGCGGTCGCCCCGATTCCACCGTATATCCGACAAAGGTGGTAAAGGCTTCATCGGCTCCATAGAGAAGCACGTCCGGATTGGTACTCTCCTCCTCGAACTTCACCCCCTTCCCCGGCACCTGCGTGAAGATGCCGATCGACTCGGCCGACTCCAGCCGCTCCTTCAACGCAAGTCCCTGCCGGACCGTGATGTCCGGACGTGAGCGGCGACGGGCATCGTGCCCCATCTCCACCGGCGGATCACGCTGCACGACGAAATCGTTCCGTCCGAGCGAGACGAGTTGCTCGTTGACGGTGCTGTCGAGCGCTCCGACCGCAGCGGCGACGCCGACAATGGCAAAGACGCCGATCGCCATCGACAGAAGCGTCAGTCCGGAACGGAGCTTGTTGCTCCGCAACGAGTTGAAGGCCATTCGTATCGATTCGAACCAGTTCACAGTATAATCGTTGTCGCGTTGATACTATTCACACTCATTCTGCCCGCAATGCCTCCACCGGATCCAGCCGGGCGGCCCGGAAAGCCGGGATAATTCCGGCAAGCATCCCGACGACCACCGCAACGATGACGGCGATCAGGATCTGGGTCGGCGGGATTGTCGTGGAAAGGAAGGAGAGATTCACCGTCGTCTCGGGATCGGCCAGACCGACCAGGGCGAGCAGAGCGATAATGCCGTTGACAAGTTCATCCCGAAACGCAGCGATCAATGACGTCAACACGAGTCCGATCACCGCGCCGAGCAGACAGAGGATGATCGATTCGATCAGGAACTGGGTCAGGATGCGACCCCGTGTGGCCCCCACCGCCTTGCGAACGCCGATCTCCCGCGTCCTCTCGGCCACGGAGACGAACATGATATTCATGATGCCGATCGAACCGACAAGGAAGGCAAGTCCGGTCATGAACAGACCGACTCCCCAGACCACCGCACGGGTGACGTCGATGAACTGACTGAACATTTCCTGCGAGTTGACTCCGAAGTCGTTCTCCTCTCCCGGCTTCAGCGAACGGACCGAACGCATGACACCGATCGCCTCGTAGCGGACATCTTCAAGCCGGTCCTCTCCCCCGGCCTTCACATTGATCGTCAGACTCGACCGGGTCCCGTAGATGTTGAAAAAACGTTTGATCGGGATCAGCACCATGTTGTCGACAAAATCGATCAGCATCGTCCCCCGCTTCGGCAACACGCCGATGACCGTGAAGGGCTGTCCGTCGATCCGGACCGTCCGACCGATTCCATCCCCCTGCGGAAAAAGGTTTTCATTGACCTTGTAGCCGAGCACAACGACGTTCGTCCCCAGATCGCTCTCTCCTTCGGAGAAGAATCTGCCGTCAGCCATCACCCCGGAGAACATGTCGATATACTCCGAAGTCGTCCCGAACACGGTAGTTCCGAGAAGCTGCAGATCGTTGTACCGCACATCTGTCGAGAACCGGTCAGCCGTCGGCACAACGTATTCGGCTCCATGCATCCGCTCCTTGAAGAGTTCGAACTGTCGCGTGTCGATTCCCCGACGGTTCCGCTGACTGAACCAGTCGCTCCCTCCGCTCCAGTCGAACTTGTCGATGTAGAGGATATCGTCGCCGAAGAAGGCAAAAGACTGGGTAAAGGATCTGTCGAGTCCGTCGAGGACCCATCCCATCAGCAGAACGAAGAAGATGCCGATCACGACACCGAGCGTCGTCAGCACGGCCCGCATCTTGTTTGCCGCCAGTGCCGTGAAGGCCGGTCGTATGCTTTCGATGAGTCTTGTCATGGAATCGCTCGCGGAAATCCGTCCGACTGCCGAAGAAACCTCACACGCCGAACGTGGTGGAAGTCTCCGGAATCTGTCGATTCGGGTTGATCGTATCGCTCTCGATATTGCCGTCTCTGAGGCGGAGGATCCTGGCCGCATAGGCGGCGATCTCCTCTTCGTGCGTGACGATGATGATGGTGTTCCCCCCCCGCCAGAGCGATTCGAACAGCCCCATAATCTCGTTCCCCGTCTTCGTATCCAGATTGCCCGTCGGCTCGTCGGCCAGAATGATCGACGGTCTGGTGACCAGTGCCCGCGCAATCGCCACCCGCTGCCGCTGCCCTCCGGAAAGCTCGTTCGGACGATGTCCCATCCGGTCGGCCAGACCGACGTTCCTGAGGACTTCCTCGGCCCGATCGGTCCGCTCGCGGCTACCGACCCCGGAATAGATTAAAGGGAGTTCCACGTTTTGCAAGGCGGTAATGCGGGGGAGAAGATTGAATGTCTGGAAGACGAAGCCGATTTTCCTGTTTCTGATCTCGGCAAGTTCGGCATCATTCATTGAGGAGACCTGTTCTCCTTCAAACATGTAGGAACCGGAGGTCGGCGTGTCGAGACAGCCGATGATGTTCATCAGGGTCGATTTGCCGGAGCCGGAGGGGCCCATGATCGCCACGTACTCGTTTCTGCCGATCGAGAGAGTTACGTCACGCAGCGCATAGATCGTCTCGTCTCCCATCGTGTAGAGTCTGGAGATTCCTTCCAGTTCGAGAACGGACGATCGTTCGGACGTATCGACAGATTCGCTTGCCCGTTGTTCCTGCTGCCGACTCATTCCTCCCCCCCGCCCGTATTTCCGGCGTCGTCTTTCTCTACCCGCACAACCATTCCATCCTCCAGTTCCTTGCTGATCACTTTGTAGCTGCCGCTGACGACCACATCCCCCGCGGCCAGACCGCTGGTGATCTCGATATAGCGATCATCTCTGAGCCCGGTCGTCACAACGTGCCGGATCGCCTTGTTTCCGTCGACGATAAAGACCACGGTCTCGGCCTTTCGCTTGCGCTCTTCCCGCTCCAGGCGGAGATCCTGCACCTCGCCGTTCTCTTCGCTCTCCTCCTTCTCATCCGCCTCATCCACATCCCGAACGGTCACCGCCTGGATCGGGACCGCGACGACATTCTTCCTGCTTTGCGTGGTGATCAGTGCCGTTGCGGTCATGCCGGGTCGGAAACGGACGTCCGGATCGAGGAAGCGAAGTCGCACCTCGAAGTTCGTCAACTGATCCTGTGTCCCCATACCGGCCTGCTTCGGAGAGTTGGCGATCCGGCTGACGACACCACGGAATTTCTCGTTCGGCAGCGCATCCACTTCGATCTCGGCCATATCGCCGACATCGATCCCGACCACATCGGTCTCGACCACGTCGACGACGGCTTCGATCACCGAGAGGTCGGCAATGGTCATGATCTCGGTCCCGGTCATCTGGATTGCCCCGACCACTTTCTCCCCTTCCTTCACGTTCAACCGGGTTACGACACCGGAAATCGGAGCGACGATACGCGTCTTTTTCACCGATTCATCCACCTGCCGGTAGTTTGCCTGGGCCTGCTGCACCTGATATTCGGCAGCTTCAAGCTGCGCCTCGGCGATGCGCAACTGCGTCTGGGCATTCTCCAGTTCCTGATCGGTCACCAGTTGCTTCTCATGCAGTCTGGCAAGTCGTTCGAATTCGCTCTGCGCCTTCAGCAGACTTGCCTTCGATGATGAGACCTGGGATTTTGCCGAGAGGATCTGGGCGTTCGCCTGTTCGCGCTGCGCGATGATCGACTCCGGGTTGATCCGGACCAGTTCCTGCCCTGCAGTGACACGGTCCCCTTCCTCGACGCCGAGATAAACGATCTCGCCGCTGACCTCC
>CAMLOB010000268.1 GCA_946481475.1 uncultured Chlorobiota bacterium
GGAAAGGCGTGGTCTTCAAAGGAGACAAGGGGAAATGGTACTACTACGAGGATGAGGAGGCGATGGCCTTCGGGATACGGGGTGTCGCCGGGGTCAACGGCATGCCGTTCAAGGCGCCGGTCGAACTTTTTCTGGAGGTCGCTCCCCTCATCGGCATCGCTCCGGCCACCGGTGTGGGGACGGATCTGGCCCTCGGCATCCGGTACTATCCCTGAATTTCCGGCATCAATCCGCCGAATCCCAGCCGGGACGACTTGCCCGACTTGACTTTTCTTCCAATCTTCCCGGTGACTCAATCGTTGAAGACAGGTCTTTCGATGTGTCGAAAGCAGAGCGTCAACAAACCATTCCGAACCAACCGAATGCCATGAATGCACAATCTCCCTTCCGCAAGGCTCTGAAGGAAGCCCGGACGGTCATCGTTCCGGCCCTTCTGCTGGCCGTCGGCTTCAATCTTTTTGCCTCGAACCGGGTTCCGTGGATCCGGACCACCATTCAGGTAGATACCATCGCGGACGATGATTTGTCCGACATCCTCGATACGGCATCGATCGATAATCTGCAGACGATGGACACATTGCCTGTCGTCGATACCGGCCTGACACCGGAAGAGATCGAAAGGCAACGAATCGACTCGATAAAAAAAGAGCAACAGCGGATCCGGGATTCCATTGCAAAGGCAACGCAGGATTCCATCAAGGCGGCACAGGAAGCGGCAAAGAACAACGCTTCGAACACGGCTCAGAGCGGAGACGTCAAGGGAGTCACGACCACGCAGGCAAAGAAGATTCTGGACCAGAAGGGGGCCGTCTTCATCGATGCCCGCAGAAGCGATCAGTTCGCCAAGGGGCATATTCCCGGTGCGCTCAACATCTTCGCCTATGAGTTCCCGGATCATATCGGCGACGTCGCCCCGATCCCGAAGAACAAACTCATCGTTGTCTACTGCGATGGCGGCGAGTGCGAACTGAGTCACGATCTGGCCGGAGATCTGAAGACGTTCGGTTTCACCAACGTTGTGATCTATACCGGCGGCTGGGAAGAATGGAGCAAAACCGATTACCCTAAAGCAACAGGAGAGTAAGCCATGACGGAGACCTCAACAACACACTATTCATCGGGTTCATCGATGACTTCCGGATCCGGACTGAACGAACATCATCCCGCAATGCAATGGCTTTCGCTGGCCGTCAGGGTAGTGCTGGGAGTCATCTTTCTGGTCTCGGGGGCCGAGAAGCTGACCACCCTCGACACATTTGCCCACGCCATCGCCAACTATGAAATCATCCCCTACTCCCTGGCGAACATCTTTGCCCTGCTGGTCGTCTGGACCGAGATCGCCATCGCCGTGCTGCTGCTGGCCGGTGCGGCGGTCCGCGGAACCGGACTGGTCACCGGAGCGCTTCTGGTGATGTTCCTGATCGCCATTCTCTCGGCGATGGCGCGCGGACTGGAGATCGATTGCGGCTGCTTCGATCCGGGCGCGGGGGTGGAACCGGAGAAGGTGGGCTGGCCGAAAGTCTTCGAGGACCTGGCACTTCTGGCCGGAGCCGTCTATCTGATCTACTTCCCGAAATCCCCTCTGACGATCGACCGGTTGTTGCGACGTCAGGGGCAGGAGGGAGAAGTCGGATAAGCAAGAGAGTCACATATCCTGAATCTCCACTGCAAAGGAAAGGACCATGATCACCACCGACACAGTACAGAAGACCCTGAGCGACTACGAACAGCTTCCCGAAGGAAGTTCGTATGAATTGATTGCCGGCGGACTGATACAGGAGCCTGCACCGGTCCCTTACCATCAGTTGATCGCGCTGGAGCTGAGCTTTGCTATCCTGACGTATATCAAGAGACGGAACAATAATCCCGGACGACTCTATATTGCTCCGGTCGATGTCGTCCTGTCCGGGTATGATGTCGTTCAGCCCGACCTGGTGTTCATTGCTTCCGGTTCCGTTGCCGTCGTCGGCAGCAAACGGATTGAAGGTCCCCCTGATCTGGTTGTGGAAATCCTCTCCCCGTCCAACGCTTCAACCGATCTCTGGGACAAACGGCTTCTCTACGAACGGACCGGCGTCCGGGAGTACTGGATCGTCGATCCGGAGCGCCGCCGGGTAGAGGCATACGAAAACAGGGAGGGGACGTTCGTCCGATTCTCGGCTGCCGAAGGGAGAGGGAAAGTTTTCTCGAACGTCCTGAACGGATTTGAACTGGAGATTACGGAAGTATTCTGAACTTCTCCATTCCCTTTGGAACAAGGTTCAAAAACAAAAAAGCCGCCACGTGAAGAACGTGACGGCTTTTCTTTTTACCTGAATCTCGATGAATCTCGATTCGCTTACTCGGCGGAAACGCGCTCGACGGCGGTCAGCTCCATTTCGAAGCCGCTGACAACCTGAGGGAATGTACCGACTGCCAGGATCGTCTTCGAATCCATCTCCTGCCGCAGAATGCCGTCGGTAATATCGACATCATAATGAATCATGACCGAGTCATTGATGATGTTCGAATTGGCCGGCAGATCAATCAGCGGCGGAACGCTGATCGGATCGATATTGGTAGCGTTGACGCTGACCCAGTTGTCCGTTGCATAGGCGGCAGTATAGGTTTTCGTCGGAGCCGTTACCTCGGCCTTGCCGAGATGCTTGGCGGTAAAGCCCAGCTTGAGCTTGGCATCGAACGTCAGAGATGCCACCGTAACGTCTTCCAGCGTCTGGTTGATAATGTTTGCATTCGCTTGCAACGTCCGTGCCCCTGCATCCTTTGTACTGTTGACCTTCACCCACGTATCCGGAAGGACGCCGATGTAGGCGGCCAGATCGATCTCTCCACTGAAGCGCTCCAGAACCGTCTGGAACAGATTGTACTGCGAGAGCTCTCCCTGATCGATTGCAAAGTAAAGCTTGGAGCGACCGGTCTCGGTGGTACCGTCTGCCTCGTAGCGGACCTCCTGAAACTCTACTACCCCATTCTCCCCGAGCGTATCGAGATTGCTGCGGAGCACGGTCCAGACGACAACTTCCTTCGAGCTTTCCACTCTGGCGTTGTTCTCGTCACGCTCGTAGTAGTTATAGGTGAACTCGTCCCCCGAGGTAAACTTCAGAACCGGATTGACCGATACGGTCGGTCCGTCATCGCCGCATCCGACCATACCGATGGCGACGATAACCGGGACAAGAAGTGCGAGTGTTTTTCGAATCATAGCATTCTCCTGAAAAATATGTACTGGCTGTATCAGCGACATTATCGAGTGTCCGAAAGACCATGCGTGACACGTGGAAGGGGCCAACATAACAGGTATCCCTCTTCAAGGTTCAATCCGGGTCCCCGGGCAATCGGACGTTCGAACAAAGAAAAACGCCGCCCGTCATTGTGTGACCAGTGGCGACGTTCAGAACAACCTTGCCGCAAAAACTTGGTTACGCTTGTGATGCTCAGGCATCGGCCGGATAGACGCTGATCTGCTTGCGATCGCGTCCCTTCCGCTCGAAAGTCACCACGCCGTCCACCAGTGCAAAGAGCGTATCGTCCTTGCCGATGCCGACATTGTTTCCGGGGAAGTACCGCGTGCCCCGCTGGCGGACGAGGATATTCCCCGCCAGCACCTGCTGGCCGCCGAAACGCTTTACACCGAGATACTGCGGATTGGAGTCGCGACCGTTCTTGGTCGAGCCTCCACCTTTTTTATGAGCCATAGTTTTCTCCTGCTCTGTCTATCTTGAATACTTCTGTTCTTCGCTGCTCAACAGGTCGTCACGACCGGATTCAGGCCGAAACTCCGGTCACGCGGATTTTCGTGTATTCCTGACGATGCCCGTTCATCTTGCGGAAACCTTTGCGACGCTTCTTATGGAAAACGATAATTTTCCCGTCGCGTCCGTGCTCCAGCACCGTCGCGGTCACCTTTCCCCCGTTGACGCCGATCCCGTCACCGTCGATCGTCATCAGGACGTTGTCGAACTCCACGGTCGATTCCGGCTCGGCCGAAAGACGTGGGACAACGAGCTCGTCATTTTCGGCCACCTGGAACTGCGACCCGGCGATGTTAACCACTGCTTGCATAATTTCTACAGAGAATCAATGAATTTGAGTCGATTTACTCACAAAGAGGGATAAAGATACGGCGCATTCCTCTGTGATCCAATAACCGGAATCGCACAAGGTTGTAACGGGAACCGGTTGGGCGAAACCGCCATTCAACAACGTATCAACGCATCCACATTCATGCATATCACAGTTATCGGCTCCGGATTCGGCGGTCTGGCAGCGGCGGTCCGCCTTCAGACGCAGGGACATAACGTTGTATTGGTTGAGAAAAGGGACCGGCCCGGAGGACGGGCCTATGTCTACCGCGATCAGGGGTTTGTCTTCGACGGCGGCCCGACCGTCATCACCGCCCCCTGGCTGATCGAGGAGCTGTTTGCGAACGCCGGACGGAATCCGCAGGAATATGTGGAGATGCTCCCGGTCGATCCCTTCTATCAGATTTGCTTCGAGGACGGGTCGACGTTCCGGTACAACGACGACCGGGAGGGAATGATCCGGGAGATCAGGAAGTTCAATCCGGAAGATGTCGACGGCTACCTGAAATTTCTCCGGAAGGCGAAAGATGTCTTCCGAACCGGCTTCGATCTGATCGATGTCCCCTTCACCACGCTCGGCTCGATGATCAAAGTCCTCCCCGATCTCGTCCGTCTCCGGGCCGACCGCTCGGTCTACGACGTCGTCAAACGTTATATCAAAGACGAACGCCTCCGGCGTGTCTTCAGCTTTCATCCTCTTCTGGTGGGAGGGAATCCGTTTCAGACCACGTCCATCTACACGCTGATTCTTTACCTGGAACGGGAGTGGGGAGTCTGGTTTGCAAGAGGAGGAACCGGAGCCGTGGTTCAGGGACTCATCAGGCTTTTTGAAGAACTGGGAGGAGAAGTCCGGCTGAACGCTGAGGTGGAAGAGATCGAGGTAAACGGGTCGACCGGCAAGACCAACGGCGTCAGGTTGAAGAATGGTGAGAGAATCGCGGCGGATGCCGTCGTCAGCAACGGCGACGTCGCCTTCACCTATCGCTACCTTCTTCCCGAACGTTTTCGCCGCAAGTATACCAACGTCCGGCTCGACCGGATGAAGTACTCGATGTCTCTCTATGTGCTCTACTTCGGAACAGACAGGAAGTACGAGGAGATCGAGCATCACACAATCATTCTGGGAAAGGGATACCGGACACTCCTCAACGACATCTTCAACAAGCACCATCTGTCGGACGATTTTTCCCTTTACCTTCACCGGCCGACAAAGACCGATCCGACGCTTGCCCCCGAAGGATGCGACGCCTTCTACGTTCTCTCTCCCGTCCCCCATCTCGATTCGGGGGACGACTGGAACAAGACAGCCCCCCGCTATCGCGACATGATCGTCCGGTATCTGGAAGAACGCTATATGCCGGATCTGAGCAAGCACATCGTTGTGGAGCGCCACATCGATCCGCTCCCTCCAGACACTCAACAGCTACAAGGGGAGCGCCTTCTCGATCGCCCCCACCCTCACACAATCGGCCTGGTTCCGCCCGCACAACCGATCCGAAGAGATACCCAACCTCTACTTCGTCGGGGCCGGAACCCATCCCGGAGCCGGATTGCCCGGAGTGATCTCCTCGGCGAAGATCGTTGCGGATATGATCGGAAGATCAATGTAAGATGAAGAATGATCCGTCACGGCGGATCATTCTTCATTTTGAATTTCCTCCAAGCAGTCGCATCTGCACCAGCGAAACGGTCAGGATCAGGATGAAGGTGACGTAGGCGATTGCCGAGGCATAGCCCATCAGATCGGAACGGTCGAATGCGTTGCGGTAGACCTCGTAGACGAGCGTCGTCGTGGCATTCAGCGGTCCCCCTTTGGTCATCACGTAGACTTCGGTAAAGACCTGAAAGGAACGGATGGTATTCAGGACGATGACGAACAGGAGCATGGGGCGGAGCCCCGGCAGGGTGATCCGGAAGAACTGCTGCCGTCGCGAGGCGCCGTCGATCTCCGCAGCCTC
>CAMLOB010000269.1 GCA_946481475.1 uncultured Chlorobiota bacterium
ACATCATTCTGGTGATCCTCTATGTTTTGGTGGTGATCATCCGGGGAGGTACCGGATGCTCCGGGGTTGCCGGATCGGTGGGAATTTACCACCAAGACACGAAGGGCACAAAGAAATCACGAAGGCCAAACCTTTGTGATTCTTCGTGCCCTTGGTGACTTTGTGGTGAATCTCAACGGTACGGCATCTTTACCACGAAGGTACAAAGGTTATGGTTCCCTGTGGAGGAATTCGTCGTAGAGATCCGTGTGGCGGCTTTCGAGGGGAACATCCCGACCGTCAATGAAGAGACGGCGAACGACGGTCCCCGGCTCGAACGGATCGCCGTCGGCAACGAAGAGGGTGGCCTGTTTGCCGATCTCCAGCGAGCCGAGAAGCGAATCGACGCCGAAGATGCGGGCCGGCTCGATCGTCACCGCACGGAGCGCCTCCTCCCGCCCCATTCCATACGCCGCCGCAAAGCCGGCCTGGAACGGAAGGTTCCGGACATTCTCCACATCATCGGTCCGCAGCGCAACTTGCACACCGGCCTTGCGGAGAAGTCCGGGATTGGCGTATGCCTTGTCGTAGCGATCCGAAGCGCGCGACGGCAGTGAAAGGACCGGACCGACAATGCAGGGAATCCCCGCAGCAGCAATCCGGTCGGCAACGCGCCATCCCTCTCGAACGCCCGCAAGAATTGCGCGCAGATTCCGCCGCTGTATCCAGGCAATCGCCGAGTCGATATCGGCCGCTTTGTTCACCTCCACAACAACTCTCATTTCCCGACGGATTGCCGGAAGCAACGCTTCGATCACCGGAACGTATTCAGGAAGCCGCTCCCTCCGGCCCGCTTCCCAGGCCGAGTCGATCCGGGCATACGTCTCGGCACGGTCCCAGACCTCGTTCAGCTTGTCCATCCGGCTCTGCCATTCCTCTTCCACCTCCTCGTCGGTCCGCTCATCCCACCAGCCCCCCCGTGCCCGACTCGGAAAGTTGATCTGCAGAACGTGGAGTCCGGCAACGTTCATCTGTTCCGGCGTGTAGCCGTGAAGATTGATCAGAGCTCCGGTCCCGGAAAGCAATCCTCCCGAAGGCAACGTCAACACAGTCGTCACACCGTTGACGCGGGTGACCGGAATGGAGACGGAGTTCGGGTTGACCGCGGTCAGTGCCTGCGCGTGGGGAGTCAGATCTCCCAGCTCGCTCTCATCCCGCGTCTCCGGAATCGAGCTGACCTCGATCAGACCGAGATGTGTGCCGGCATCGATCATGCCGGGATAAACCGTCAATCCCGAACAGTCGATCTCCTCGGCCCCTGCCGGAACCGGCAGGTTCGCCCCGAGAGCCTCAATCCGTCCGTCACGCATTACCAGCGTCCCCCGCTCGATCACGCCATTGGTCACCGTCTCGATGCGGGCATTGGTCAGAGCGTAGAACCGGGATTGCGAAAGGAGCGAAGCGCTCGCAGCCAACAGCAGAAAACATATCGTTGTAAGTGTACGCATACCGGATTCTCGATTATCTGTGATCTTCCACTCCTTCCATACAACCGTCCTCATGCCCGTCCATCTCGATCACCGCATCGATCCTCTCCTCCGGATTGATCTTCAGACGCATATCGTCCGGATCGTTCTCGGCATCGAAGCGGATCACGCCGTCGACAATCGTCAGAACGGGACGGGCATAAATCGAGAGTGGGTGACCGTCGAAGAGGGCCAGGTCACCTTCCTTGCCGATTTCAATCGAACCGACCCGATCCTCTATACCGAGCTGGCGCGCCGGATTGATCGTGATCATCGCCAGACACTCCTCCTCGCTCAGTCCTCCATGCTTCATCGACTTCGCCGCCTCGTGATAGAGATGGCGATTCAGTTCGGGAGAATCGGAATTGATCGACGTGACCACACCGTTGCGGGTCAGGATCGCGGCGTTGTATGCGGTCGAATAGTACACCTCGAACTTATAGGCCCACCAGTCGCTGAAGACCGAGGCTGCAGCACCGAAAGCCGTAAGTTCTTTCGCCACTTTGAATCCTTCGTTGACATGCTGGAAGGTGATCCGCCCGACACCGAAATCCTTCAGCACCCGCATCAGCATCAGGATCTCGTCTGCCCGGTAAGAATGGCAGTGGATCAGGATCTCGCCACGAAGAATATCGGCCAGCGTCTCCATCCGCTCATCGTATTGCGGCGGAATCGGTCGCTTCCCCTTCGCTCCTTTGGCCTTCTCGTAATTCTCCTGTTCGATCATGTAGCGTTGCGCCTCGGTAAAGGCTTCGCGGAAGACCTGTTCGACTCCCATCCGGGTTGAGGGGGAGACGCCGAAGCCCCTGCCGTGAACCCGCGTCGGATTCTCTCCGAGAGCAAACTTGATCGTGCGCGGAGCCTCCTCCATTTTCAGCTTCTCCGGATCGATCTCGCCGTACCGATGCTTGATCGTCTCCCCCTGTCCGCCGATCGCGTTTGCCGAGCCGTGCATCACATGCGAGGTGGTCACCCCTCCGGCCAGCGCACGGTAGATCGTGATGTCGTAGGGATCGATCACATCCTCGATCCGGACCTCGGCGGTCACCGGATTCGTCCACTCGTTCACCGGACCGCTGACGGCGATATGCGAGTGGGCGTCGATGATGCCGGGCATCAGATACTTTCCGGTGCCGTCGATCACCTGCGTTCCGGACGGAGCGCTCAGTCCTTTGCCGATGCCGCGGATAATGCCGTCCCGAACCAGAACATCGGTCTCTTCGAGAACTCCCCCGGTAACGGTCAACACGGTTGTATTTCTGAGGAGAATGTTTCCGCTCAGATCGCGGTTCATCGCCGCGATCCGTCCCGGCACAATCGGCTCGGCCGCATTGACCGCCGTCAGCACATGCACCTTCTCTCCGGCGGCGGAATCCTCTCCCTTCTTCTTTTTCCCCTCGTCCGAATAGTCGTAGAGAACGCCGTCAACCACCGTCATCCGGACCTTCGACGTGTCGTTGAAATAGGGCCCGCTGGTCACGACAAGGTTTGCCACCTTTCCCGACTCGACACTTCCAAGGGCCCGCTCCATACCGATCATCTCCGCAGCCTCCACCGTCAGTGCGGCCAGAGCCCGGTCTTCCGGCAGACCGTGCCGCACCGCCTCGATCAGATTATTCCGCAACGTTTTCCCTTTCGTTCCTGCCGTAGCGAATCCGAATCGGACTCCGCTGCGATTGAACATGGCCGGAAGTGAAAGGGCCGCACGCCGGGCCTCCTCCCGCACGGCAACCAGTCTGTTCCGCTCTCCCTCAAGATCAAGATGATCATGCACCCTCTGGCTCAACCTGTTATATTCCTCCACGGTCATCGGCGGCGGTCGACGCTCAGCGGTGCTGTCGTAGGGAGCCCCCTCTTCGGGGTCCGTCCCCCCCTCGGCTTTATCCTTTTTGGTCGAGTCGGTCTCCTCCTCGATCTCGTCCGGGAAGTTCAGTGAAAGGAAGAGAGGAAGATTTTCCCGCCGAACCAGATCGGCAATGTCTCCCCCCTCCTTCAGTCCGACAAGAATCAGAGGGAACCCGAGTTCTTTCTGCAGTGTGATTGCGCGCCGCGTCTCCAGATCCTCATCGACCCGGAAGAGAATCGGCGTTGATCCTTCGATCACCGGGAAGAAAGCGGATCTGACCGGATCGTAGCCGGGACGGAGATAACCGTTCGGATCGGTGCCGAACGATTCTTCCTGACGGCGCAACTGCTCGGCCTGTCGGTAGAGATTGCGGAACTTCGCCATGATCCCCATCGGCGTGGCCGGATAGACGTCGTCCGCTCCGTCGAACGTCGCGACCAGCGAGGTCCCTCCGCGCAGGAAAAAGCGACTCGTATCACGTCCTCCCAACAGCATCAGACCTCCGGTCCCCGGAAGCATTCCGCCGCGCGGCGCAACGTGGGCGGTTGTAAATCCTGCACGACGAAGCGAGTCGATAAAGGAGTCGTTCCGGTTGAAGAGGTCGCGGATATCCCGCTCGGGCGTGATGCCGGCCCGGTCGTTCGGCGGGTCTCCCGGTTTTGGAACCTTCGCATCCGAGAGCTCCGGCTTCGGCGCCCCGGCAAAGGAGTAGCCGTCGATAAATCCGGCGTAGACGGTCAGCCCGGTTCCGTCGATCACCCGTGCATCGTATGGAGTCTTCACGTTCTGACCGACCGATTCGATCAATCCGTCCCGCATAATCACAGTCCCCCGCTCGATCACCTGACCGGGACGAACCACGATCCGGGCGTTGGTAATCGCCAGGGCACGGGTGACGACGGGAATGTCGGGAGCTTCCCTCCCCTTCTCCCTTTCCGGCTGTGCCGAAAGGATCACCGGAATAAAAAGGAGGGAGATCAGTAACAGGTATCGTATGTGCAGCATAGACCGGAACTGTGTGGAAATTCAAAATGGAAAATGCAAAATTCAAAAAGAAGATGCGAGATGCCCAAGCGTACAATCATTCTTCTTTTTGAATTTTTCCTTTTGAATTTTGCATTCCTTCCGGTAACGACATCCCGATACACGGGTGAACCGGCAGTCGGCGTATCTTCATCTTCGTTTCCGAACTTTCAGCTTTCCGACTATGAACATTGCTATTCTTCTTGGCGGCACATCCGCCGAACGATATGTTTCCATGGCATCCGGCAAAGGGATTGCCGAAGCCCTGATCGAGCGAGGGCATAACGTCAGACTATACGACGTAGCGCTCGGTGAGAAGGCGGAGATCGCTTTCGACGATCTGGTTCTGCCGACCGAAGCAGCCCCCTCGCCGGAGGAACTTGCCCGGTTTGACCATCGCAAGGTCATCACCGCAGTTCAGAATCTTCCTGATGATACCGACGTGGCCTTTATCGCACTTCACGGCAACGATGGTGAGGATGGAAAGATCCAGTCGCTTCTGGAATTTCGGGGCATCCCCTACACCGGATCCGGAGTTCTGGCATCAGCCCTGGCGATGCACAAGGGGAAGTCCAAGGAATTCTTCCGCAACAACGGCATATCCACACCGAACTGGTTTCTGCTCGGTCCGAACGACGATGCCGGCGCCGAACGGCTGGAAGCTCTCGTCGAACAGATCACCGACTATCCGGTCGTCGTCAAGCCGAACGACGGCGGTTCGACGGTCGGGCTGACGATCGTCAACGATGCCGGAGGACTGATTCCGGCAGTCGATCTGGCGCGACAGTATTCGCCGGACGTTCTCTTCGAGGAATTTATCGAGGGACGGGAAGTGACCGTGGGAGTCATCGACGGAGAGACCTTGCCGGTGATTGAGATCAGACCGAAGAGCGGCATCTACGATTACACGAACAAGTACACGTCAGGTCGGACCGAATACTTCTGTCCGGCGGATCTTCCGCTGGGTCTCAGTGAAGAACTCCAGACGCTCGCCCTGAAGGCACACGAGCTGCTCGGCTGCACCGGCTACAGCCGCGTCGACTTCAGGCTTGATCCCGATGGGGAATCCTGGTGTCTGGAGGTGAACACGCTCCCGGGCATGACCGGCACGAGTCTGGTACCGAAGGCTGCCCGCGCGGCAGGGATCGAGTACGGCGAGGTGTGTGAGCGAATCATCAACGCCGCGATCCGGGATCGTTCCCGCGTTGTCGCTTAAGGTCCGGCATCGCTCAACAAGATTCAACGGAAGGAGATGTCTCCGCAAAGCTTCAGATCCTCCGTCGTGACGAACGACCGGGAAGAGAGGTCTTCCCGGTCGTTCGTCCATCGGTCTCACTTTACTTTACTTCTCTTCAGTCCAGATACGGAACGCCGCCATCGCCTGGGCATTGAACATGCTCTCTCCTCCGATCACCCGCACTCCGGCTTCGGAAGCCCCTCGCATCAGATCGGTGACCGCCGGATGGTAGATCATTTCGTAGAGAAGCTTCGTTCCCCGCAACCGCTCCGGCTCCAGAAGTCTTCCCGGCATTCCGGGCAATCCGACCGGTGTGGCGTGGACGATGAGATCGGCCGGAATGAAATCACCGATCCGGGCGGTCTGCAAACGCTCGTCATTCCAGCGTCCCGCCACATCA
>CAMLOB010000270.1 GCA_946481475.1 uncultured Chlorobiota bacterium
GAGTTGTGCGAGGCTATGCTCTGCGGCATGATTCCGGTGGGGACGGATGTCGGGGGGACCGCCACGGCAATCGGCGATGCCGGGTTTTTCGTTCCGTCGGAAGATCCGGATGCGTTGTGCGAAGCCCTGCTCGGTGCGCTGTCGGCTCCGGAAGAACTGCGGACTGTGGGACGTGCCCGAATCGTCGAGCGCTTTTCGCAGGGGAGACGTGAGAAAGAACTGGTCGGCCTTGTCCGGCGTCTGGTCGGGGAGGAGGAAGATGGGGCGTAAGCTGACGCGGGACGGTCTGCTGGTGATTCTCAGCGACGGAGGAACCCGGCTTCTGACCTTTATCGCAAACGCTCATCTGGCCAATGTGCTCGGACCGGGTCCGTACGGAACGGCCTTTCTGGGCCTGACGGTTCTGAGCTATGCGATGTGGCCGGCCGATCTCGGACTCTATGCTCACGGAGTGCGCGAGACGGCAAAAGAGCCGGAGGCAAGGGAGTTCCGGTTCGGCGACATGCTCTGGTTGCGGACTGCGCTCGGCCTTGCCGGTATGGTGGTGACCGGACTCTGTGTCTTTCTCTTTATGGAAGATGAACGGCAGCGTTCCATCGCTCTTCTCTTCCTTCTTGCCCTTCTCCCTTCTCTGTGGCAGATGGATTGGTACTATCAGGGGAGGCGCCGGTACGGGCAGCTTGCTCTGCTCCGCTATCTCTTCAGCGGCATCTACCTTGCGGGAACATGGCTTCTGGTCTCCTCCGGTGAGGATCTCTCCCGCATTCCTCTGATCTACACTGCCGGAGTGATCCTTGCCGCCTGTGCGGCGTTGACGATGAAGGAGCGGGAGGAATCCCTCCGCCCGTCCTTCCCCCTGTTCGGTCATCAACTTCGGAAATTGTGGAAGAGGATCCTGCAGCGGTCGACGCCGATCGGATTCGGCAGTCTCCTTACGCAGTCGGTACAGATGGTTCCGCCGATCGTCATTGCCCTCTTCTACGATGATGAGCAGCTCGGTCTGTTCGGCGCCGCCTTCCGTCTGGCGATGATGTTGCTGGTGATCGACCGGACGTTCTTCACCCTCTTCCTTCCCCGCATCGCCAACATCCACGCTTCCTCACCGGAACGTCTGCCGGAAGTTCTGCGCCGGACCTTCCGGCTTGTTGTGGCGGTCGGTATTGGTCTCGGTCTGCTGATGATTCCGGTGGCCGCTCCGGCGATCCGTTTTGTGAACGGACCGGAGTTTGCCGATGCGGCCGTTCCGCTGATGATCATGAGCTGGTTCGTTTCGGCGACGGTACTTACCACATTCTTTTCCTACGCGCTGGTGACGGCCGGATTCGAGAACGCCTACTTCCGGGCCGCCCTCACCAGTGCTCCGATCTCCCTGCTGCTGATCCTGCTGCTGACCTGGGCGTTCGGCATTGTCGGTACGGCGGCGGGCGTTGTTGTGGCCGAAACGGTTATGGCACTGCTGATGTACCGACGGTTCCGTCGCCGTCTCGGCATCGGATTGTGGTAAGTTCTCTCATCCTCATGTTCTTTGCGGCAATCGACGTATCATTACGTCCGGAATCGGGAGGCCGATATCCTTCCGACATCTCGATCATACGAAGACATGAAGACATGATGCGACGCCATTCGCTTTTGAATCGACAACTCGTTCTTGCACTGTTCCTGTCAGGATTTCTGTGCGCAAACATGCTCCGGGCCCAGGACGACTATCAGGATAATCCTTCTCTCCCTCCGATTCCTTCGATCGAGGGTGAACTCTCGATCCGGCTGATCTATCCCGAGCAGGGAATGGCAAAGCCGAACGTCCCGAGGAACTTCGTCTTCGGCTCGGTCGGGACCGGGGGGGCGGCGCTGAAAATCAACGGTGAGAGCGTGGCGGTGGCATCGAACGGAGCTTTCCTCGGATTTCTTCCGATGCCCCCGAACGGCCGCTACACTCTCATCGCGGAGAAGGACGGCAGGAGCGATACGCTGGAGTATGCCTTCAGTACCCCGGAGCCTCCGGTCGGCAGTCCGCGTGTGCGCAATCTCTACGAGAAGCCGAAGCTCGGCATCATCACCAGGGGCGTCGATACGCTGGCGAGCGGATCGGACATCGCCTACGGAGCCCCGACGAAGTGGGCCGACCGGGAGTGGTTCTTTCCGATCGGAGCGCGGTTCCCGGTCTACGAGCGTGACGGAGATCACATGCGAATCGATCTGGCCGGAGAGACCGCCTGGGTGGAGAGCGAGTACGTCACCACCAGCAGTGCCGAGCCGGGATCGAGCGAAGTGAGGCTCGACATTGATCTGACCGAGGCCGAACACTGGACCGATCTGACGATGCAGGTCGACTTCGCTCCGTTCAGAATCGAACCGCAGGAAACCTCCATCACGTTTACCTTCTACAACGCTCTGGCATTCGATCTGGAGAAGGGGATCGGCGGCGAGGGGAGGGGAGACTATACGGTCATGAATCTTCCCGACGATCTGGTGGAGGGATATCACTGGAGTGCAGAGGAGGACAAACCGGTCATTACACTGCGGATCGATCTGTGGAAAAAACTCTGGGGATTCAAGGCATTCTATGACGAGTCGGGGAGTCTGGTGCTCCGTCTGCGTCGTCCGAACGCGATCAACGCCGCCGGCCCGTTGCGCGGGCTGACGATCATGGTCGATGCCGGACACCCGCCGCGCGGCGCCACCGGTCCGACCGGTCTGAGCGAAGCCGACGCCAACCTGGCGATTGCTCTGGAACTCGAGAAGCAGTTGAAAGAGAAGGGATCTCACGTTCTGATGACGCGGCACGACGCACATCCTCTGGTGACCGACACCAGCGCCACAATCGAACTTTCCGTTCGGGTCGCCTATGCCGTCCGGCACGATGCCGACATTCTCGTCTCGGTCCACAACAACGGTTTTTCGGACGGAGTAAATCCGTGGGAGAAGAACGGGACGGAGACCTACTACTATCATCCGTTCTCGGCCGATCTCGCCCGGACGCTTCAGGAGGAGATCGTCGGGGTCACCGGCGTCCCCTCGCTCGGCTACAAGCAGCGGAGTCTGGCGCTGGTTCGCCCCACCTGGATGCCTGCGGTCCTGACCGAATCTTTGTACATGATGTTCCCGCAACAGGAGCAGGCTCTGCGCGATCCCGAATTCCTGGAGCGCCTCGCCGCCGCCCACGTGCGGGGGCTTGAGCGGTTTGTGCGGGGGATGGTAACGTCGGAGTGAATGATTTTCTACGGCAGGAGAAGTGGGGCAGGGAGATCGGTTACTTATGGAAGAGAGTACTTTAAGGGCTTTGTCAGTAGGTGCCGTCCCTGACCTCGAAGTGGGTCGGCTTTCCCAGGGTCCGTCCTCCCAGCTTTATCCATTCAGCCGTAATGTCGAGAATGCTTTCCACTTTCATCTGCGGTTCTCCCAGGTGGCGAAGCGTCGTGGAGGCGTTGTTCAGAAGGGCCAGATCGGATTCTCTTCCGGTAAATACCGGTTCAATCCCGAAACGTTTTCCGAACTCCGAGGCGATCTCGCGTACCGAGAGAGTTTCCGGGCCTGTCAGGTTCAGTATCGAGGCGGGAGAGGAAGCCAGATCGAACGTTCGAAGGATCATATCGTTTGCGTCCCGCTGCCAGATGCAGTTCAGGTATCCCATCGTCAGGTCAATCGGTTGCTGTGAGAACACGTTGAGTGCCAGATCGACCAGAACGCCATAGCGGGGTTCTACCGCATAGTTCAGGCGGATGAGTGCAATCTGTGTTCCGTACTTCCCGGAATAGTATTCAAAGATCCGCTCTCTTGCCACGCAGGCGTTTGCGTACTCTCCCGGAGGGGTCAACGGATCGGACTCAACCGAACCTCCGTCGGCAACCGGAACCATAGGATAGACTGTGCCGCTCGAAAGAGCGACAATCCGGGAACCGGCAAATCTTTCGCAGACATAGGATGGGGGGAGGGCGTTCATGGCCCATGTCAGTGCCGGGTTCTCCTGCGTGCCGAATTTCCGTCCGGCCATGTAGACGATGTTGGCGGAATCGGGAAGGGCACGCACATCGTCGCGCTCGAGAAGATCACACGATATCGTTCTGATGTCGTGACGTTCAAACCACTTCACTCCTTCCTGATTGCCGAAACGGGAGACGGCGATCACTTCTTTCTCTTCGTTCACAAGGTCAAGAGCACGCTGTGCAAGGAGCGCCAGCGTCGGTCCCATCTTGCCGTTTGCACCCAGGATCAGTATCGGGGACTGGAGAGTTGCCAAGGATCGTCCAAGCCGTTCATTCGGCTCGGACAGCAGGTCTTCAAGTCTCTGTTCGGTCATTGTCGATAGGTATTGATTCATGAAATCCTGTGCAGCTCTCACCCTTTGATTCCGGTTGCCGCGATTCCTTGCACAAAGAAGCGTTGAGCCAGCACGAAGAGGACCAGAATCGGCAGCAGACTGACGAGAGCTCCGGCCATCAGCAGATCGACCCGGGCAATCAGATCGCCGCCGCCGAGCGCGGCAAGTCCGATTGTCAGCGTCATCTGATCGGTATCGGTCAGGTATATGACCGGTCCGATCAGATCATTCCAGTGGGCCATGAACGTAAGCACACCCAATGTTGCCAGAGCCGGACGTGCCGAAGGGAGCATAATACTCCAGAAGACCCTGAGATTCCCGGCCCCGTCGATCCGTGCAGCCTCTTCAAGTTCGTTCGGAATTGCAGCAAAGAACTGTCGGAGCAGGAAGATACCGAACGCCCCCATACCGAAGCCGAACCAGTGGGGGATGATAAGAGCGGCATGCGATCCGTAAAGCCCGAGTGATTTCAGAAGAAAGAAGACCGGAATCATCGTTACCTGAAAGGGGATCATCATGGTGGCGAGAATGATCCAGTACAGAATTTGTTTTCCCCGGAACTCCATACGTGCAAACGCATATGCGGCCAGCGAGGCACTGACAAGTGTGCCGAGTGTGGCAAGGATGCTGATCTTCAGACTGTTGAACGTGAACGTGTCGAAGGGAAGCCGATCGAAGAGTTCCCGGTAGTTCCCGAATTGCCACTCCTCAGGCAAAGATGGGGGATAGCGGTAGGCATCGGCCGGAGTTGAGAGAGAGGTGATGAGCATCCACAGGAACGGAGCGATCATCAGCACGGCAATGCCGATCAGCAGCAGGTAGAGCAAACCGTTGCGAACGGCTCCGGCGGACTGCTGATGCAGTTGTGTGGAGGATAATCCTCTCATGGCAGTCTCTCCGGCTCACCCATAGAACACCCATCGTTTCTGCAGTCGGAACTGAATGATCGTCACAATCAGGGTCAGGGCAAACAGGACGTAGGCAATGGCCGCGGCATATCCCATTCTGAAGTACTGAAAGGCGTTCTGATAGGAATAATAGCTGAGGGTAAGTGTGCTGTTGGCCGGTCCTCCCTGCGTCAACACATAGGTTTGTTCAAAAAGCTGGAACGAGTTGATAAGTGTGATGATCAGAACAAAGAAGAGGGTAGGCGAGAGTGCCGGTAATGTTACCGCCGTAAATCTCCGCCATCTGTTGGCTCCATCCAGCAGTGCCGATTCCTGAAGATGCTTCGGAACCGATTGCAGACCGGCCAGCAGAATGAGCATGTTATAGCCGAGAACTTTCCAGGCCGAGAGGAGGGCGATAGCCGGCATTGCCCAGTCGGTACTCAGCAGCCAGCGGGGTCCTTCGATGCCGAACAGCTTCTCCAGCATCCAATTGATTAACCCGAACTCGGGATTGTAGAGCCAGCTCCAGATCAGCGCAACGGCCACCATGGAACTGATGACGGGAAGGAAGTATATCGTCCGGAAGAATCTGATGCCGGGGAGCCTCCGATTTACTAGAAGTGCCAGGAACAGCGAGCCGACCATGGCAATGGGAACATAGAGAAGAACATACCAGAACGTATTTCCCAAAACATCCCAGAACAGACCGGAATCGATCATTGTCCGGTAGTTCTTCAATCCGGTCCACTCCGGCCTGCCGATCAGATCCCACTCGGTGAAACCGAGGAGA
>CAMLOB010000271.1 GCA_946481475.1 uncultured Chlorobiota bacterium
CTCTTCCCGAAGTCCCGAACAACAGCCTGAAACCGGCTTCGGCGGCTTCAGCTCGCGAGCACTGCAGACTTCAACTGAAATCGAGGATCCACCGAAGCAGACTGACGGCGACGAGAATTCCCCCTTCAAGTCGGGAAAGTTTCCAGCCGGTCCGCATCATCAACACAACGACAACCATCAGCCCGCTGAGCATGAAGAGACTCGACATGGCGTTCGGATGGACAGTCATCGGAGAGACGAGGCCGGCAACCCCGAGTACGCCGAGAATATTGAAGATGTCGCTTCCGATCAGATTCCCCGCACTGATGGCATGGCGTCCGCGGATGGCCGCGACCAGTGATGTGGCAAGCTCCGGCGAGGACGTTCCGGCGGCAACGATCGTGACGCCGATCGCCCACTCCGAAAGTCCTACCAGACGGGCAAGGTCGGAAGCCGACTCGACGAAGAAATGACCGCCGAGGACCACCGCACCGAGACCGCCGAGGATTCGCAGGATATCCCATTTACTGAACTCCCCTTCGGGAAGTTCTTCGGCCGCATCGGCCTGTTGTTTGAAGATCAGAAATCCGACGTAGGCGATCAGAGCCGCAAGCATCGTTCCGGCCTCCCATCGCTGCAGGTGAAGGTCCTGCATGAAAAGAAGGAGGAGAAGCGAGATACCGACCAGCACCAGTCCGTCGCGATAGACAAGCGGGCGTGACGTGCGAATCGTCCGGAGGAGCGCAACGGTACCGAGAATGAATCCGAGGTTGAAGATATTCGAACCGACAACATTCCCGACCGAGATGTCGGCCTGTCCGCGCGCGGCCGCAAGAACCGAGACGACGAACTCCGGCGCCGATGTTCCGAAGGCGACGATCGTCAGGCCGATCACAAGCTGCGAGACACCGAAGCGGACAGCCAGACGGGCTGCAGCCTCGACAAGGAAGTCGGCCCCTTTCCAGAGAGCAAGAATCGAGAGAAGTATAATGGCAACGTCGACGACAATGGACATGCAGCAGATTCGGGATTCTCGTTAGCGACGGGAACGATCCCCCACGTCAACAGGGAGCGAAGGCGGCATCGCCTTCATCATCGGCGAACATACGAAACGGAAGGTTCCGGAATCAGGGGGAAGGGAGGAAAATTTTTGGTGAGGGTTCAGAGCGTTTCATTCGTTTATTGATTCGACTCGTTGGTTGATTCAACGGCAAGCCGGACGCGACGGAAGAGTTCCCCCGGCGGAAGTTCCAGCACACGTTCCAGATGAAGCATCGTCCGAAGGCAGGGCTGCTTCAGTCCCCGCTCCAGATTGGAGATATGCGATTGCGATATCTCCACATCGTCGACGCTTCCCAATTGCAGATCGACCTGCGTCAGTCCCAGCTCGCGCCGACGCTGACGGATGATCCAGTCAAGTCGACGGAGTATGTTCCGATACCCTTCAAGGGACATGGTCCGGAATCACTATCAGGGTCTCACACCGAACGGGGTGATGTGATGGCAAACGGAAAACACCTTCTCACGACGCTCTCCCTCCTCCTGACACTCGGGGGAGCAACCCGCTGTGCCGGACAGGAACTCATCGAACATCTCTGGAGCGGATTCAACGACGGTTATCGTTCCGGAGGGATGACCCTTCAGAGGGAGAAACGGGGAGCCGGAAAATTCTTGAAAGGCGGTGAACGGAACTCGGGGGAAAAGGAGTTTGGTTCATCCTGATAGCACATAGAGAAAACAAGATCGAAACCTTGCACGGGGTGGTTGTATCTGTTGCATTCATGGAGGGTGTGACGGACGGTCTATACCAATACCCAAACAGAAATCCGGAGGTAGAATAGCCTTATGATTTTCAGACTTTTCCTGATAGCTGTTGCCTTCACTTTTGCGAGTGGAGTTGCACGAGCGACGCACACCGTGAGCGTGCCGAACTATCCGACGTTGCAGCAACTGGAGAGCGGCTGGAATGCCGCCTTCGCGTCCTGGCTTACGAGTCAGTACGGGGGCACTCCTACGATTACTTCTACGACAACGTATGCCGGACAGGACGGACAGATTTTTGTCGTATCGACGTACACTGCCGGTACTGCACACGGAACTATTCTGGGTCGGGCATTTGATCCTCAGGATGCAACGCCTCTCGGTGGGGGGAACTACTGGTATGAAGTTGAGAAAGGCTTTACCTGTACTCCCGAAGGCTCTTGTCAAATTTGCGATCCTCACGAACGCCACTATCCGGATGGAAGTTATGAGAGGTGGTGTAACTGCTTTTATAACACGGGTGAGAAGGGGGCATGTGCATTGGTTCCGGTTGAAGAATTGGTAGGTTCGTATGAAGTATCACCGACTGATTACGGTAGTCTTCCGGCTCTGTGATTGAGTCTTTAAGATAATCGAGTTTAAAGTAGCCCGGATCACTCCGGGCTTTTTTTTGTGGTGTGCTGGAAGTTGGGCCGTGATCGGGAGGGGAAAGGGGACGGATCGACACCGGATCGGACACGGACCCAGTGCGGAAGGAACCCGGATCGGTCCCGACTCTACCACAAATCGAACATCATAGCTACCCCACAACGGCCAGACCTGAACCGCTTACGGGGCCTTACCGGAGATCGAGCGTAGAGCGGATGGTACCTTCGTGATGCAATACCACCAGTCGCCGGGAAAGACCGGCAGGACGATCCATCGCTGCAGAGAGCGGGGGGTTCTGCTTTGAACCCTCTCACAGGTGAGCCTCCCTCTTTATAGAGGGCTCCAATGAAATTCGGACGATAATTCTCTTGCAAAATGATTTGCCGGGAGTATAAAACAACACAAAGACTCCATCCACCACGGCGGGCACAAAGAAGCACCAAGCTCGTCGCCATTCTCTCTATGGCACTTCAACTGACCGTTCTATAAAAGACAACGGCTCGTCCCGAAAAATCGGAACGAGCCGTCATCATGTCTTTTCCGTTCCTCATCCCTACTTCCCGACGGTCTCGAAATACTTCCGGATCAGATCTTCGTAGTCCCGTGAGTACCCCTGCGTCCCTTCCTGCAGATTCTGCCGCATCCGTTCGAGGATGTTCGGATCGTTCTCGAAACGAAGTTCCGGCGGACTGTTCCGCACCACATCTTTTCCCGGCGTCGATTCCCGCTTCCGCTCGAAGTCACGCTCCCGTTGCGACTTCATCGCATCGAGCATCCGGCTGAGGATCTGCTCCTGCCGCCGAAGCGTCTGGTCGGTGATCCGTCCGCTCTCCATGTCGCGCAACACTTCCTCGATCTCCTTTGCGGCCCGCTCCAGATCACCCACCATGTTCTTTCGGGTTCCCCCCGATTCCTTCGCCTCCTTGTTCAACTGGTCGAGCGACTTCTTCACCTCCTGCTGTTGCCGGGTCAGACGACGGGCCACGCCGTTCTCTCCTCCGTTCTCCTCTCCTCCTTCTCCTCCCTGCCCCCCCTGTCCCTCTTTCCCTTCACCCTGTCCCTGACTTTGTCCCCCCTGCTGCTGTCCCATGGCCATGTTGATCATCTGCTGCTGGGCGGCCATCTGCTGCAGCCGCTGCTGGAAGGACCCCATGCCCATGCCCATTCCCTGCCCCTGGCCCTGTCCTTCTCCCTCCTGCATCTGCTGCAGTTGCTGCGCCATCATCATCGCCCCCTTGTTCATCGACCCCATGGCGTTGTTCTCCTGGCGCGAGGCGCTGTAGCTGTTGCGGTTCTCCAGCGATTTCTGTGCCTCTCCCATCTGCTGCATGGCATTTCCGAGTTCACGTCCCATCTCCGGAGTGACGGCAAAAGACTGCTCGCCGATCTCCGACATCTGGTTGGCCAGGTTCTGCAGATCCTGACGAAGCTCGGACTGCCGGCGGGCCAGGTCACGGAAGGAAGGACTGTTCGGACTCGTCTGGTCGGTCTGTTCCCGCAGTTCCTCCTGTCGTTTGGAAAGCTCCAGCAGGTCCTTCAGCGATTTCCGCATCTTGTTCATCACCTGCCGTTGCTCGTTCTCCTGCATCTGTTCGCGCATCTGCCGCATCTGCTCGCCGAACTCCTCCAGCGATTGCTGCGCCTGTTGTCCCGACTGTTGGGCCCCCTGCTTCTGACCGCTTCGCATCTGTTGCGAGGACTGCTGCATCTTGCCGGAGGGATTCTGCTGTTCGAGTTGCTGTTGCGCTCCTTCCATCGATTCCGACGGCATGTTCTGCTGTCCTTTCATCAACTCGGAAAGTTCCTCCGCACGCTCCTGCATCCGCTCGGCCTGTTCGGAAAGTTCTTCCTGCCGTTTGGCCAGATTCTCCCCCATCTCCCTGTCCCCCTGCTTCATCTGTGCCATCTCTCTGTTCAACTGCTCCTGCTCGGCACTCAGCTTCTCGGCCCGGCGGGTCAGTTCATCCACCTGCTGCTGTGTCTTCATCCGCTCCAGCATTTTCTTCGTTCGCTCCATCGCCTCGCGGAACTGTTCTTCGTTGAACTGATAGTTCCGCATCGCCTCGGCCATCTGTTCCGGCGTCATCCGGTCCATCTGATCCTGAAGCTTCCGCATCGACTCCATCATCTCCGGGTTGTTGACCTCCTGAAAAAGCTTCTGCAGTTCCTGATACTTCTGCAACGTCTCGGGAGAAATGGCTTTGGCCTCCTGCAACTTCTCGGCCATCGTCTGCATGTCCTGGGCGAGCTGCTCCAGCTTGGCCTGCATCCCCTCGTGTTTCTTGATCAGTTCCTCCAGCTTCTGCTTCTCCTGCCAGCTTGCCTCCCGCTGCTGCTGGGCAAGCTGTTTGGCCAGCTCGCGATCTATCTCCTGCATATCCCGCTTCGCCTGATCGGCCTCCTTTAACAGATTCTCCAGATCGGCCGTCGCCTTCTCCTGAATCGTCTCGGCCTCCTCGAGCATCTCCTCGAATGAAGGGAATCGCACCTTGAGAAGACCGGTCCGGGCGGATTTCGGTCCGCCGATCACGTCGTTGTCCAGCACCTCGAAATAGACCTCCAGTTCATCCTCCGGCACCAGCCGGGACTTCGTCAGGTTCCAGAGATAGGGGATGTCCAGTCCGGTGGCGGCCCCTTTCGGAATCGGAATCACCTCCTCGCGGAACTCCTTCCAGGGTTCTTCATACCTGCTGGCGGTCAGTCGGTACATGATCCGCAGTTTCGAGAAGCCGTAATCGTCGCCGATGCGGACCTGTGTCGGCAGCAGCATCGACTCGTCGATGTCCAGATCGATCGTCGGCTGGATCAGGACAATCGACGGAGAGGCATCGGTGGAGACCGACATCGTATAGCGGATCGGCGCAAGGTTCCGGAGTCCGTCCGGAGACTCGGCAGAGATATAGTATTCGCCGTTGCGGCTCAGACCGAAACCGCCCCGGAGCGTGGTTCCGGTCACGGTCATCGGCAACCGGACGGTATCGTAGGAAAGAGTGGGCGTTTCGGAGCCGGACGATTCGACGGAGACCGACGAGGTCGGGATCACGCCGCCGCGCGGAAAGAGCTGGACGATCTCGGCCTTCGCCACCGGGATCGATGTCGTCACCTCGATCCGGATCCGCGTTCCCCGCAGGCCGCTGACGTCGCCGTATCCTTCCGGCAACGTCTCCGGTCGCCTCCCGGTATAGGCGGGGGGCATGATCGTCACCTTCATATCCCGCAACTCCGGACGCTCCACTACGGCAATGGCATATTCTTCGGTCTCCACTCCGGCCGTCCCGGCCCGATAACGGACGTTCCGCCGGATGTTCGGAATGAGATGACGATAGAGACCGGGTTCGATCTCCCGCAACTCATAATCCTCCGGCTGATCGCTCCCCTCCTCAGCCAGACTGAGCGTCAGCGTCCGGGGGGGAATGCCTGCGGCCCGAACCGTAATCTCCACCGAATCCCCCTTCACGACACGCAGATTCCCCGGCTCCACCGTCAGGGAGAAAGGGGCCGGTTTCTGATAGTGTGTGGAATAGTCGGCAAGGCGTGTGTAGGCGTTCGCCAGATTGCTCTGGAAGGTAAAGAAGAGAGTGCCGAAGAGGAGCGAAGAACTGAACAGGA
>CAMLOB010000272.1 GCA_946481475.1 uncultured Chlorobiota bacterium
GACGAATCCTATCGGGTATATCGCAAGACCCATCTCTTTTATAAGGAGCACCTGGTCTTTGAGCCGGGCGACACCGGGTTCTTCGTGGTCGAGTGGGAGGGGGTCCGGATCGGGACGATGATCTGCTACGACTGGCGCTTCCCCGAATCGGCCCGGACGCTTGCGTTGCGGGGGGCCGACATCATTCCTCATCCATCCAACCTTGTGGCGAGGAAACACCTCTGGGGACCGACAATGCAGACCCGTTCGTTCGAGAACAAGGTGATCTCCATTACCGCAAATCGTTATGGAACGGAACGTCGCAGCGGGGAAGAACTTCTCTTCAGCGGCGAAAGCCAGATCGTCGATATGAACGGCGTGATCGCGGCCGAAGCCGGAGCCGCGGAAGACCGGCTGATCACCGCCGAACTCTTCCCGGCAAAAACCCGGTCGAAGCGTTTCAATCCCTTCAACGACCTGTTCGGGGACCGGCGGCCGGGGATGTATGCGTGTGAGTGATTGGATATAGTCGAGAATCGTTGATGTGTTCAATGATTTGTTGTCTGAGAAGGTTTGAAGTGCAGTCCTTACAGAAGAAACAGGGGAGCCGCCCCTTGGTGCACCTTCGTGTCCGCCATCGGCGCATTGTGCCTTTGTGGTGAAAAAACATCGGACCGTTGGAGAGAGGAAGAAATCGTATGCTTACAGTAATTCAGTGAGCCGAACACCCGATTTCCCCACGTATGAAAAAGAGATTACATTGCATCCCATATCGCATGTTCCCCTTGTTGCGGGGCGATACGACTATTTCATGGAGCCTTGTTATGAATTTTCCGGTACGCTCTCTCCCGTTCTCTTTCTTTTCGCTTCTGCTTCCGGTCCTCTTCGTGCTGGATGCCGATCTCGTATCGGCGCAGAGCAACGACAGCGTTATCGTGGTGCAGGCCTTTGCGTTCGAGGATGACCCGACGCTTCATGCCTGGGGAAATATCTACGAGTATGACGACATGGTCGATTTCCCGGAGCCGGGGAGCTACGAGAAGATCCTGATGTACTATACGCTGAAGTGCGATGCGAGAACGCGGGCCGACAACTATCTGTGCGGCGAGTGGGATTATTCTACCTGGACCCGTGTCTGGGACGATTCGACCACCCATTGGGAGATCGGCCGCTTCATCACTCCCTACGGGATCAACCTCAGTCTCGGTCCCGACGGCGTGACCTGGGTCTTCGATGTTACCGACTACGCGCCGGTCCTGACCGGAAGAAAACGGGTGACCGCAGGGAACAGTCAGGAGCTGCTTGACCTCCGCTTCCACTTTATCAAGGGGACGCCGCCGCGGACACCGCTGAGCGTGACGCGCCTCTGGAATCCGGGAAGTCACAGCTACGAGAAGATCGTGCAGGACAGTCTGCTGGAGCCGATTCAGGTGACGCTTGATCCCTCGGCTTCGATGTATCGCATTCATACCCGTCCGCAGGGGGGGAACTTCAACGGCGGAGCAAACACGGACAACTGTGCCGAGTTCTGCAACCGCGAGCACTGGCTGACGATCAACGGTGAGGAACGCTTCCGCTGGAACGTCTGGAAGGAGTGCGGGAATATTCCGGTCTATCCGCAGGGGGGGACGTGGCCGATCGACCGTGCCGGGTGGTGTCCCGGAGAGATCGTCGAGACGCAGGCGCATGAGTTGACGCCGTTTGTGACGCCGGGCGAAACCGTTACCATCGACTACGGCATCGAGAATCCTCCGCAGTTCGTCCCGTACGGACACTGGGTCTTCTGGGCCGATCTTGTCGCCTACGGTCCGCCGAACTTTACCACCGACGCTTCGGTCGAGGGCATTATCGCCCCTTCGAACGATGACATTCAGAGCCGGGTCAACCCGATCTGCTCCTCGCCGATCGTCCGCATCCGCAACTCGGGAAGCGAGACGATGACGTCGGTGACCTTCGAGTACGGCATCGCCGGCGGCGAGACGTTTACCTATACCTGGAACGGTTCGCTCGATTTCCTTGAAGAGGGGATCGTTCAACTGCCGCCGATTCCGGTCGATGAGTGGGAGAGTGAGGGGCAAACCTTCCATGTCCGTCTGAAGAACCCGAACGGCAAGGGGGACGAATATGCGCGGAACGATTACGCCGAGAGCAGGTTCGACGTTCCGGAGCGGGCGCCGGAGTCGTTCGAGATCAGGATCACGACAAACAACCTGACGGCCTTTTCCGGCGCCTCCTACGAGTGGGAACTCCTCGACGCCGACGGCAATGCCGTCCAGCGACACACGAACCTGCAGTCGAACACGACGCTGACCTACCCGGTGAATCTTCCCGAAGGATGCTATACGTTCCGGTTCGTCAACCCGATCGGTCTGGGACTGGATTTCTGGTTCTACCGTGACCAGCTCGGCACCGGCGGCATTCAATTCAGGGCAAACGGCACAACGTTCAAGGAGTTTGCCCCCGATTTCGGGAATGAAATTCTTTACCAGTTCCGTGTGCCGGCTCCGCGGATGATGGTCGATGAGGGGACAAGCGATACGATCCGGTTCGCTCCGACCGCCGTCGGCAGTCAGAGGACGAAGACGATCCGGATCAGGCCGGGGAACGGGGCCGGACTCGACGTCAAACAGTTGACGTTCTTTACCGGTCGGTCCAACTTCAACATTGCCGAGACCCGACCGGAGTTGCCGGCCGATACGAGCGTGTCGCTGGGGGATGAAGAAGTGCTGGAGGTGGACGTCGTCTTTACGCCGACATCGCACAAGGAATTTACCGGACGGATGCTGGTGACATCGAACGATTTTGAAGGAACCCGTTCCCTCTACTTCGTCGGTTCCGGCGACACGACGCTGAGCGTGAAGGAACCGGCGACGCGCAAGGCTCCGATCGCCGAACTCCGTGCCGTCCCAACCACGATCTCCGATGTCGGACGTGTGATCTTCCGGGTCAACCGGGAGACGGAGGGAGAGGCCGTGCTGGAACTGGTCGATATCCGGGGCAGGGTGGTCCGGACACTCTATCGCGACCGGGCGAGAGCCGCAGAGGAACAGGTAGAGATGCGGGCCGAGGGACTGTCCTCCGGAACCTACTACCTTCTCCTCCGCGTCGGGGGAGAGAGCGTCGTGTCAGAGGTGAAGATCGTTCGGTAGAAGATAAAGGGAAGCCAAGGGCAAGAGGGAGAGTCAAACGTTCGGGGTGCCGCCGACGCACCCCGGGATGTTCGGATATTCAGGTAGGGTGGAAGAGCCGAACCCACTCATTCGCCGCGGCCGATTCTCCCGCTCATACACTCACGAACTCCCACACTCACAGACTGATGTTGATCAAGGACGCCACATTCATCGTCACCGACGTCGAGACAACCGGACGTTCGGCTGCGCTGAACCGGATCACGGAGGTTGCCGCGGTCTGGGTTGCCGACGGTGAGATCCTTGAGGAGCGGAGCACACTCGTCAATCCCGGACAGTACATCCCGCAGCAGATTCAGGAGATGACCGGCATCACCAACGCGATGGTGCTGGCCGCTCCGAAAGGGGAGACGGCATTTCCGGAGGTGCGCCGGTGGTTCACGCCTGATGTCCTCTTCACCGCCCACAACGCCGTCTTCGACTATAATTTCCTGCAGCAATCCTTCCACCGTCACAACCTGAGCGGACTGCCGACCGAGACGCTCTGCACACTGCGGCTTGCCCGGCGACTCCTCCCGGCGAAACGGGGCTTTTCGCTCGGCAAGCTGGCCGCCTATCTCGGTATCCGGATTCGTGACCGCCACCGCGCCCTCGGCGACGCCTTCGCCACCGCCCGCGTTCTCCTGACGCTTCTGGAGATTGCCGAGGAGGACTACGGGTGCGAGTCGGTGGAGGACCTGCTGCGCCTTCAGTTCCGTCCGACAACCGCTTTCCGGGGAGGGAGTCGGTCGGGGGGTAAAAAGGAAGCGGAGAGCGGAGGGGGAGCGAAGCCTCCCGATTTGCCGACGACTCCCGGCATCTACAGAATGATCAGTGCCCGGGGTGAGGTTCTCTATGTCGGCAAGGCAAAGAATCTTCGCGACCGTGTCGGCAGCTATTTCCGTCCCGGAGCCGATCACACGTCGAAGATTCGGGAGATGGTGGGGCGGATCCGGAAGGTTGAGGTGGAGGAGACCGGCTCGGAGCTGGCGGCGATTCTGCGGGAATCGCGGCTGATCAAGGAGTTGCAGCCGAAGTACAACACGGCCGGGAAACGGCTGCGGCGCTACGGCTTTCTGCGGCTTGATCTGAACGATCCCTTCCCCCGCATCGAATACGCCCCCGAAGTTCGTCCCGACGGTGCCGAGTACTACGGTCCTTTCAGAAACCGGGAGGCGGCCGAGATGCTGGTGGAAGTGATCGATCACCTGTTCGGTCTGCGCGAGTGCCGCGAGTCGCCGATTCCACGCAGCGGTTTCACCCCCTGTTTCTACCATCAGATTCACCGGTGTGGTGCTCCCTGCGCAAAGCTGCAGAGTCGTGAAGATTATCTGGTCGAGGTCGAACGGGTCCGCTCGGCACTGAGCGGAAGCGAGGAGGGGATTATCGGGATGCTTGAGGAGCGGATGCTCCGGCATGCCGAACGTCTGGAATTCGAGGAGGCGGCGATGTTGCGAAACCGGGTGACCGAGCTGCAGCGGGTCTTCGTCTGGAAACGGAGATTCGCCGAGTCGATCAACACCAATAACCTGATTATCATCCTTCCGGCCCGTCCTCCCGAGCGGAACGAACTCTTCATGATCCGCTACGGTCGTCTTGCCCGGCAACATGCCGTGGGGCACCGGTTTCCCGAGGCGACTCTCAGGGGTTATATCGAGCGGATCTATTTCGGCCCCCGGCCGGAGCATCCGGAGTTCGACCGGATCGAGATCGAGGAGGTTCGCCTGATAGCCGGATACCTTCGCCGACGGACCGGAGAGGGACGAGTGGTCTACATCGGCCGAGGAGATACGGTCGGGACGGTGCTCGACCGGGTTCGCAGCGAACTGGCGGGTGTTCGGGAACAGGTGCGGGAATCGGTCGGCGACGACTGAGGGGGACGCCGCTTCTTTTGTCTGTCCGGATGCTCCGCTTCCGCTCTCGGATCAAATCTCGAAAATCGGTCCGAACAGGATCTCGAAATCGCTCCCCTTGATAAAGGAGAGCTCTGCCTGCGTCAGCCACCGGATTCCGGCGGCGGAGAATTTCAGGCCGCCGAGCAGGTTCAGGCGGACGTCGGTGTCGCTTACGCCGTTTGCCGAGGCATACAGGATGCCGAGTCCTCCCCCCGCATGGAAACGGAGGTCGCTGGTCTCCCTGCCGAACTGGAAGTAGAAGTTGCCGTTCAGTCCGATCAGCGTGATGTTGTCTCTCAGGTAGAAATCGAGGCGCGGGTTGATGAAAATCGGTGTGCTCCCCCCGCTGCCAACCGGAAAGTGACCGTTTCCGCCGATAAAAATATCTTCTCCGTCAAGGTTGATGCCGAGATGAGGCCCCAGAAAACTCTGGGCGTCGACGGGAGAATGGGCGAAAAACAGAAAGCTCGCAACGATGAAAGCTGAACATGCAATGTGAAGTCTGGACAATGTCATCTGCTTTCTCTACGGGTTTGAGTTATCTTGATGTTGCCGTTGTGTTGAACGTTCCGGAAACGGAGTCCGGTTCCGTAAAGTTAGCGGTTTTCTTTGCAATGCGAGGGAACATCCCGAATCACCCCTCGTCATACAACCATCGGCGCCCGAAGATGGAGCCGTTAACCGTATGGAGAGTATGGAAAAAATTCTCAGAAGAACCATGAAACAGCATTTTTCCTTTCTGCTTGCCCTGATAATGTTGGGAGGGGCGATTTCAACCTCGGCCCAGGTTACCCTGGAAACGGATGTGACCGAGACCGAAACCACAACCGATGAGGGGACCACAAAGAATTCCGGCATCGTTGTCTTCGGCAGCGAAAACGGCAAGACCCACAGCATTGTGATCGGCAAAGGACAGCCTTCCGTCGCCATCG
>CAMLOB010000273.1 GCA_946481475.1 uncultured Chlorobiota bacterium
CATCGGAGACGGGAGGAAGTTCGGTGAAGATATGCTCGGTCTTTTGTGTCTCTCCGCTTCTTCCGGCGATCCTCACCTCCATCGCCTCGGCAAGTCTCCCCTGAAACTCCCAGTTGTTATCCTGGGATTTGATGAACTTGGCATCCTTGATAACCTCAGCATCCAGCAGACGCTGGAACTCGTCGTAGCTGATCGGCACCGCCTGGGACGAACGCTGGCCAACAAGCATCAGAATCAGCAGGAACCCGGCAATAATTACCAGCCAGGCCACCACCGTCCGCATCATGCGGCTGACACCAGGCTCCTCATCTCCGGATCGCTTGCCGGGACGGCGATCGGGTCCTCCCGGATTGATTTCGTTACTCATGAAACTTGATCGTAATGTATGGTTAGTATCTCTTTGCTGCTTTACTCACCAATGTTCGCTACCCTGTTCATTGAGAAGAGCCGGAGATCATGTTCCATCCGGCCGGTTCTCCTCTTTCTCTCAACCTATTCACCATCCTCATCCAGCACATAGATCCCCGCAAGGTTTCTCCCCTCCTCGCCATAGTCAAGTCCGTAACCGACGACAAACCGATTCGGAATCTCGAAGCCGACGTAGTCGGGCTGCTCGTTCGAGTCGGCGGCCTCGGGTTTATAGAGAAGGGCGGCAACCTTCACCGAGGCAGCCCCCTTTCTGTGAAAATACCGGCGAAGTACCGAAGCGGTCCTGCCGGTGTCGATAATATCCTCGACGACGATGACGTTCCGCCCGGCGATTTCAGTGCCCGGCTCCGCCGTAAAAGTAAGTGAGTCGGAGGAGACCATCCGATCACCATAACTGGAAGCCCGGACAAAGTCGAGATGAACCGGGTGGTGGAGTCGGCAGACAAGATCGGCGAAGAAGGGAATCGCTCCTTTCAACACACAGACCATCAGGGGAGGAAGTTCTCCGGCATCCCGTCTGAAATCTTCCTCAAGTTCGGAAGCAATCCTGTCAACCGCAGACCCGATTTGTTCGAAGGGAAGGAGAGGAACGAATCGTTTTCCCTTCAGCACTATCTCTTCCGGAGAATAGAACCGACTCATAGGGGTTGCAGTTCCATCTTCAGAATCCGTTTCGTCTCCGCTCTGACCTTGAACCGTTCATCGATCCGCATACCGCAGACCCAGATAATGCTTTTTCCGTCGGTCACCACCATCACCTGGCGCTTCCGGTCGAGCGGCACTTTCTGGTCGATCAGGAAGTCGCTCAGTTTTTTCTCTCCTTTCATCCCGAGCGGATAGAACCGATCCCCCTCGCGCCACGAACGGATCGTCAGCTTTTCCGGCAACTTGTCGGCCTCGATATATTCTACCTTGCTATTGGCCCCGAACTTCGGTTTGCCGTTATCAAAGAATGTCGTCTTCAGCATCACATCGGCCACTTCCACGGTCTCGCCGATCCGGAACGTCTTGTCCACATCCCGGACAAGGGGAGGATTCTTCAGCAGCACGATCTCCTCACGATCCCGCAACGCCTCGAACCGGCCTCCGAGGCTTGCCCGGGCACCGGTCTCCTTCCAGATCAGATCCAGCCCCCGCTCCACCGCCGCATGGGAAATCGGGGGGATATCGAACGTCTCACACATCACCCGCTGGATCACCTCCCCCCGCACCGCCGGCTGCAAGTGACGCAGTTGCCGGACGTCGAGCGCGATCCGCTCTCCCGGAATCGGGTCTCCCGTCAGGGCCACTCGAACAGCCGTTTCGACCGCACCGGAAAGATAGCGATCGAAGTCCCGCATCAGTCCGGCGGTCGTGTTCAACGTCTCCACAACGTTCGGATTGAACGTTCCCAGCAGAGGCATCAATTCACGGCGGACACGGTTACGTGTAAACTCTCCCGATTGATTCGTCTCGTCCTCACGCCACTTCAATCCGGTCCGAACGGCAAACTCTTCAATATCCGAGCGCTTTTCTCCAAGCAACGGACGGGCGACGATCATGTTCCCGGCAAGTCGGCGTGTGGGAGGGATACCGGCCAGACCGGTTACGCCACTCCCCCGCAGGAGATTCATCAGAAGGGTTTCGGCATTGTCGTCGGCGCTGTGACCGGTCATCACCGTATCGTAGCGGTGGCGTCGGGCGATACGTTCGAGAAAGGCATAACGTTCGCGGCGGGCCGTCTCCTCCAGAGAACGCCCCTCCTCGTCGGCAATGCGACGCACGTCACCCGTGGCGACAAACCCTTTCACCCGATAACGGGCGGCAAGCTCGCGGACAAAATCGGCATCGGTTGCGGAGGAATCGCGTAATCCATGGTCGAAATGGGCAACGCCGAAGGAGAAGCCGAGATGTGCGGACAGACGCGCGATCACCTCAAGCATCACCACCGAATCGACGCCTCCGCTGACGGCCAGCAGAACGGCCTCGCCTCCGTGCGCCATTTCATGCAAACGCATGAAGCGGCGCACCGATTCCACAAATGAATCGATCGTTTCAGACTTCCTACCCATAATTTGCAGGAAGAAATTTACGGAACGTGGAGAGAACAACGGGGGGAAGAGGTGCAACAAAGGAAGGCAAGCACAGATCTTGCAGGAAATAAAGATCCCTCTTGAGGTTCCCGACACTACTTGACAGTTCTGATCTGCTTTTCGAACTCAATCTTCTCTTCCAGTTCATGCAACAGATCCGAGGGGAAGAGGCCGAGAGCCCGACATAGTTCGAGGAGGGTACTCAAGGAAGGCTGACGCGCGCCCCGTTCGATGTAGGCAATTGTACTCCGCTCAAGATCGGTCAGCGCAGCCAGATCACGTTGGGAGAGTCCCTTCTGCAACCGTTTCTCCCTGAGAATTCCTCCCAGTACAACTGCCGGAGATGGTTCCTCTTGTGCTTCCATTGCAGGAAGCTATCCGTGAAGGAAAAAACATTTGGACGCATATAGTCCCCAACGTTATATTCTCAGATAAGTGTCTTGCACAAGATGTTCTGATAGAATACCTTGTGCATTCGAACAACCTTCCACTATGGGGTGGCTACCATGAAAAAATTTCTTCCTCTCCTGCTCTTCACAGCAGGTCTCCTTCTGACAACCGCACAACTCAACACACAGGGGCTTCCCCCCTGTGCGAAGATCTTCGGCCCTCCCGATGCGCAACAGAACCCCGATTCGGTTGCCGTCGATACGTGTTGGGATTCGCCGACATACGATCAATTGTATGCGAGGCAATGGTTTGATGTCACTTTTGATACACAAGCCGTTGATCTGCCGTGGTATCCAAACGGTACGGTTATCGATACAACTTGGGAAGTAGTTGGAACAGACTTTTCAAGTATCCGAGAGGGACTTGAAGATTTAGAGGAAAGGTTTGGAACCTTTATTCTGCGGAAGCGTTGGCCTGCTGACACATTAGGTGAGATTAGTCAGATGTTTGATCTTCGCTTTGACAGCTATGTCAACATTGATTCTGCAAGCGACGCCATCAATGCAATACCAAACGCCTATGGAGGCTACATCCAGCGTCTCATCATACTGATCGATGCCGTACCGGTTGATGTGATGGAGGAAGCGGAGTCCGAAACCTTCTTCCTGATCCCGAATCCGGCTGGAGGAAGCGTAGATGTAGCATTCGAGAGCAAAAAGTTTTCCACAACAAGTCCTCTAATAGTTCACGATGCCCTCGGCAGAACAGTACTGCAAACGCCTGTTCAACAACCGCCACAACACACACGACTCGACCTCTCGGCGCTTTCAGCCGGAGCCTACTTCGTTCGCTACGGTTCCTCCCTCACCACACTGATTGTGAGGTGAGACCATGAAACAACCAAACCTCCTCCTTACCGTGGCATTCCTAATGCTGCTGAACGCCCATGTGAGCCGGACACAGATTCCGAACGACAGCACGCTGATCCCGGGATTATCCCTCGACAAAATTCAGCCGAAGAATTCCGACAGTTGGTTCTGGCCGCGGAACTTTCATGAACTTGGATGGCAGTGGGAGCACTTCCGGATGCTCTCCCCGATGGCCTGGATGATTACGATGGGACGACCGGAAATCGTTGTCGCCGCCCATGACGAGTGGAGTCCCGACCTGAATGTCTACCATCCCGATATGATTGCGAAGACAACACCGACTGGAACGGGGAACTTTATCGTAATAGACTCTACATTAAAAGGAGACGGGTCAACTTATTCGCAAAAAATAGGTTTCGGTCATGGATTTGGCATCCTTTCTCATGCGATTGCCCGAGGGAACAACGATGGAGCTTCTCCCGGTGGAGGAATGATCGGAACATGCCCGGATTGTAGTGGAGTTGGCGTAAGTTCAGGTCATAAGATCGGCTCCCTGGATACGGACTTGGAGGCAAATAATATCCTGCGTCGACCAGCCGTTCTGAACATCAGTCTCGGACACAAGGGCCGGAATTACTTTCCTGTTGACAACTACAAGACTGCTATCGATTCCGGCGTAATTGTCGTCTCAGCCAGTGCGAACAACCGGGATGACACGCACTGGGGAGAGGAATGGATGGTAGAGTTCGACACCGCCACGAGAGAAGGACGGAAGGAAATGCTTCCGTCCAGAATTTATCCGGCCGCGCTCGCCTGGACTGATCCCGCCGATCCGGAGAAAGATTATGAAGTGATCAGTGTCGGGGGGACATATGATGGGGAGTTCGTCAGCGAGCGTTGTGTTCTGTGGGAAGAGACGAATCCGAACGACTCGAACACGTGGAACGACCCGACCTGGCTGAACTGGAACGGCTCGCTGGAGCAATTCGTACCGGACTTCAACTTTTCCCCCGGCATCGAGAAGTTCAGCACAAACTCGAACGACAGTCTTCGACGTGAAGCAAAGGAACGGGCGTTCATGGACATTACCGTGCCGGTCGGAGTGTTGGGGGCGATCAACGGGCGGGACAGTCTCGACTGTGAATCGCTCCCGCAGAATCAGCAGGCCGATTGCTTCAAGGAACGGTCGAAAAACGACCGGAAATACGAACCGAACCACATCGGCACCTCGAACGCCTCGCCGCAGGTGGCCGGGATCATCGGGCTGATGACCTCGGTCAACAGGTATCTGGGCGTTGACCTCGACACGAACGACGACGGAAAGATCGATAACGGTCCGGCACTGCAACGCCGTGCCCTGAACATTCTGACCTTTACCGCCGACAAGGTCAACGACTTCGACAACATTCCCACAAAAGTCTGGATGACAGAATACTGGTGGCGGCGGGAGAATGGTCTCTGGACACATGAAAGTGTTCCGACAACATTTTCACGAACGTTTCCCGACAGCACCCCCTACCAATTCCAGTACGTCAAACAGACGAACGACCCGCTGAAACGCTCCTGGGCGCAGCGGATCGGGTTCGGTCGGGCGAACGTCTACCGAGCGGTGGCCCACGCCATTCCGCGCAAAGCGGACTATCTCTACACAACCTCGGATACGCTCTCGATTGACGACACAACCAGCATGAACGAGAACCGGATGCGGTTGATCCTGTTCGGAGGCCGGCGCGATTCGGGCGTTGCCGTTCTCGACTCCGGAGGGGTGGCGATGCCGGGAGGAGACCCGACCCATCTGAATCAGGGGGTGACGAAGATCAACGGGACGGGGACGGTGCTGGTGGTGCCGGACAGCCTGATCGCCGCAATCGACGGCATCGTGACAACCGACGCCCCGCTCGGAAACAACACGATCAAGGCATTGGGGAACGGGAAGATTCTGATCAACGGCTATCTGAATGATGTGGAGGTGGTGGGGAACGTCCGGGTGGGAAACCTGACGATCAACGGCTCCGACCCGCAATCCACCGGCTGCGTTGCGGTGGCCGGGAACTGGCTGACAGCCGAACTCTTCGGCAGGGTCAGGCTGACAAACTACGGCATTCTGAACCTGAACCGGGGAACGGCGGTGATGTACCCGGGGAGCGTCGTCGAGATGGCGGGGAACCGGGACGTCTCGGTTGTTGACGGGGGGACGCTTCGGAT
>CAMLOB010000274.1 GCA_946481475.1 uncultured Chlorobiota bacterium
GCACGGAGCCTCTCCCCACCACGATGACACCCAAGCCCCGCAACGCGGGGCGACACCACCGATATACCGTCAAACATTTCCTCACCCTCCACAAAACATCAACGCCCGAACTTCACCAAATGCGGAAGGGGCTCATCAGAGCCTTCAGCCTGATAAGCTTTTCGCCGCCAATGAAAACCGGGCTGAAGATCTTCCAGCTTTAACCCGTCCCGATTCTCAGTAAAGATAAAGTACAGAGTCCCCCCCACACCTCTGCTATAGGCACCAACCGTTATCGTTTCACCATACACCCCTCCCATGAACTCACATCGCAGTGTATATCCGCTGTCACGTATCTCTCCGATAATCTCGTGCAGAAGCACCTGACGAAGGCTGTCTCTGAATGCGGTATCGCACAGATGAGCGGCATTGATATCCGACCGGTTGCAGATACCTCCCATGCTTGAAGAAGTGGTGATGATGGAATGAACGATCCCGACACAGGTTGAGCACTTGCCGCCGCATCCTCCCATAAACGGAACAAGTGCTGTAGCGATAACAATCATCACCGCAAAAGCCGACCATCCCCTTCCTGATCTATCAAACATTCGCCGCCTTCAGAAAAACTGCATTACTCGGTGAATCCAAAAGTCGGAAAGGGGCCACACATAACCGAAACGAAAATCCCCGGAACCACCAGGCCCCGGGGATTTTCCGTTATCCCGTTTCCATTGCGGAAGCATTTTCCCCCGCAGAACCGGATTACTTCGTCACCGTCAGCGTCCGCCCGGCAACTGCCCCGTCGACGTAGAGCTGATAGAAGTACTGTCCCGAAGGCAAGGCGCCGAGATCGCAACGGATCTCATGGTTTCCTGCCGGGAGCTCCCGATCCAGAAGCGTCCGGACCAGACGCCCCTGCACATCGTAGAGGTTGATGACGGCCGTGCCGGTACGTCCGGTCGAGAAGGTGATCACCGTCTCGTCCCGAACCGGGTTCGGCGCGTTGCTCAGACCCAGCGCGACTCCCGTGCCGTTGTTGACCCCACTCGTCGCGTTGTTGTTCTCCGGGGTCGTTCCTCTGGAGACCGTCCCCTGCTCGCCGCCGATCGTGCCGCCGGCGCTTCCGGAAGGATCAACCGGTCCGCCGCTCGTCGACATGCTCGCCTCTCCTCCCAGCGTGATCATCAGCATACCGGCCGGTGTGCCGTTGGTGGCGTTGCTGGTAATCTCCAGATCGGCCTGCGAGGTCCCGGCAGCCTGCGGAATGTAGGTCACCTCCAGGAACTCGCTCTGTCCCGGTGCGATCACCGCACGCGGCAGCGGGTTGACGTGATAGTCGGCCGCTCCGGTTCCGGTAATCTGAACGTTCCGAATCTCAAGCGGGAACGTTCCGGTGTTTGTGATAATGGCAAACTCACGCTTGATATCCCCCACTTTAACCGTCGCACCGCCGAACAGCACCGACTTCGGCGTGGCGATCAGGCGGGTTCCGGCCATGCCGCTCAGCGTCACGGTGACGGTCTCCCCGTTCGAGAGAAGCACTTCCATCGTCGCCGTCCGCATGCCCGGCTCGCTTCCTGCCTCCGGATTGAAAGCAATTCCCAGCTCCAGCTCCTCGGCCGGATCCAGAATCAGCGGGAAGGCAGGCCAGAGCGTGGCCGGGTCTTCCACAATCTCCACCGAGCCCCCCATGTTGATGACAACCGATTCCACCGTTACCGGATCGACCGAGCTGTTCGTCAGAAGGACCATGCCGGTGGATCCCGGTCCATCGATGACCGCAGGGGGGAGCGTGACGACTGAAGCGACCTCCAGACCACTCTCTCCCTTGCCATACATATCCACGTAGTAGGTTCCCCGCTCGGCGACACCCGGCAGGTAGAGGGCCGAATCGTTCGTCTTCACCGCCATCGTTGCCCGGCGCGACCCGGAACGAGAAGGCGTGAACCGGACGACGACGCTGTCGATCCCTCCCGGAGCCAGGACGTAATCGCCGGTCACCGGATCGGTCGGCGTGTTCGGGAAGGCCGAGACGATCTCGAAGTCCGACACATCCCCCGCCGAGATGCGAAGCCTGTCGGCATCGATCAGCAGATTGCAGTCGCCCGTGTTCTGCACCCGGAAGGACTGCGAAGCGGAGGTATTCGGCTCGATGACCGGGAAGACCAGCGGCTCCGGCATTCCCGTTCCGTCTCCGTCGGCGAGAGTGCCGCCGATGCTCTTACCGAAGAGATCAACCGTCAGCAGACCTTCAATCTCCACCGGTCCTTCGCTGCCGTGATCGAACGATCCGACCTCGGTCCCGGTGAAGTTCTCGCCGTTGGTCCGCAGGAACAGACGTCCGTAGCGATCCCCTTTCCGCGTCGGCAGATAGGTGATATAGAACGTCCGGGTCTCCCCCGGCTCCAGAACGATCGGATAGTCCAGCGGTTCGTTCGCCTTGTACGGATTGACGCCCGGCCCTTCCGACAGGAAGTAATCGATCGTCCGCCGGCGATTGCCGAACCCGTCCGAAGCGATCGGATAGCGGGGCGCCCCCTGGCGAATCTGCGACTCGGTGGCGAAGAACTCGCTTCCGGTAATTTCAAAATCCATCCGGTTGATGTTGGCCACCGTCACTTTGTAGGTGGTCGGCGAGGCAATGCAGGTGAGGACGTTCCGGAAGAGCGGACTCCCCGAATGAATCTGTCCCCCTTCAACCGAGAACGTGGCCGCAGGGGCAAGCGAGTAGGCGCGCAGCGTAAACGTCCGGACATCATCCTCGGTCGTCACCACGAGCTGCGCGGTCTGATATCCTGTGCCGGTCGGCTCGAACGTGATCGTCGGCTCCGATATCTCCCCTCCGTTCAGGTCAGCCGACGTGACGTCGATCCCATACTGTCCGCTCGGATCAATCAGTTGATAGGTAATCTCCGTCGAACCGGCCTTCCCATCCTTGCTGATGTTGCCGATCGAGAAGGGACGGAACGTTCCGCTCTCTCCGCGACGGACCTCCTGATTCTCCAGCAGCACATCGCCATCGGCCATCTTCTCCGTCCCTCCCTGTCCGGCGTTTCCGATCCACTCAAGCCGCGTCACGCCGACGGCGGCAAGAGGATAGGAACGCTCGAAGCCGTTATCGTCGGTCCCCGTGAGGGTTGCGGCGTGCACTCCGGTCTTCATCGGGGCAAACGTCACCGTCGGCCTGTTCGACTCCCGCTCACCGAGCTTTCCGCTTGCCGGTGTGATGTTGTAGCTCCCGGCATCGGGTCCGCTGATCCGGTAGGAAAACTCACGGGACTCGCAGGCTTTCGGGCCGAGATTTACGGTGAAAGGCTGAAGCTCCACGGAACTTCCCCGCATCACCTCGATACGGCTCATCAGCAGATCACCGTTCCCCATTCCGGCAGTCCCTCCCTGTGCCGGATCGCCGGCGATGCCGATCTGATCCTGCTCGCAGGGACGAATCGTGTAGAGCGTGTTGTCCGCCAGCGTAATGTTCTTCAGGTTAATCGTGTTGTTGGCCTCTTTCGAGCTGATCGTGGCCGGATCGCCCGGCGTGATGCTCGCGAAATTCTTCTCAGAGACGGCCGCTCCGATCGTCCCCCCGGTCTTTGCGTTCGATGGCATCGAGATGTAGAAGAACTCGATCTTGTCCGATCCCTCGTGCAGACGAAGCTGGTAATAGTACGGTCCGCTGACGTCCCGGTTGGCGTGCTCCATCCGGAACTCGATCGTCAGCACCCGCTCTCCCGGCAGCCCCTCGGTCTTGTAGTAGATACCACCGTCGGCGTCGGCGGTCGTCAGCAGGTTGTCCCAGAAAGGAGTGATGACCGGGTAGGAGGCCTTCTCGTCGAATGCGTTCGACTGATCTCCACGCTTCGGCGTGGTCGGCCCGAGTGTGATCCACCCGTTCGAGCTGACCGAAAAGTCGGTGTAGGAAGCACCGTCAAAAGTAAATGTGAAGCCGATCGGGAACGTCCCCGCGTTTTCGTTGTCGATGCCCGGTCCCATTGCCTGCGTTGCATCGGACATGTTCACAGGAGTCCCGGTAGCAGTAGTAAATGTGTAGTCCGACAACTCACACCATGCCGACGCGCCCGGGATCAGCAGCGTCAGGAAAAACAGGAGTACCGGATATATAAGTCTTTTGCTGTTCATTATTAATCAGAGTTAAATTAGGTGTAGCGATATAACGAATTGATAACAGACATTGATAACAAGAACGGAATCTGTTGTGGATGTTTATCGATCCGCCTTTACGTTCTCTTCACGTTGCAAATCCTCCTTCTGATTTCTGACCATATATTCTTTTTGCGGCAAGAGAGCCGCGAAGCGGTCGCACGTCCGGCAACCGCAGTGTCTTGATGAAAGACGGCATGGAGAAAAGAGAACAGGACAAAAAGGGAAAGGAGACTTCTCGCAGGCAACCACTCGGGATTGTGCAGGAGAAACCTCCGTTCAGTTTGTTAAACCCATGGAATTCGACGGATTCGCCGAATTGCGGTAAGGACATGGAGATGGGTATGATCGGGTATGACTGACGGGTACGACACATAAAACAGGGTGTTGATGGCGATGGGTAGATCGGGTTTTGTTTCTTCCGTTGTTTGTTCAGGTTCGGTTTTGTATTTCTCTTCTCCCCTCTCTCTGCAGGCGACCGCCGGTCCGGATCACCCCTCTTCTTCCCTCTCTCGTTGTCAGATCACGAGCTTAATAACCCGCGAGATGGAATTATGATACGGAACGGATGAGAATCAGACGTAATAATCTTTTCCATCGAATCTTTTCTCCCTACTCTTACAAGGCTCCGCAGACTTTGCTTCAGAAAGTATCTTTCACTATTTCTTCCGTATATCAAGTCGTTTCTTCATCGGTGCACATCCTTCCCGCAACAAGTGTTCCGTACCTGCCTATTACGACACCCGGACAGGCCCAAACATCACAGCTCCGGTCGGCGGCGAATGATTATTATGCAAACGCAACTATCAACGTGACGGAGCTTCACGAAAGGCTTTCGATCGTGAAGCATTATCACGTGGAATCATAGTTGAGAATTTCTCTGCTGTGAGTGGAGAATCTGAAGGCGGGCTGACGGCAAAAGGTTGCATTGGAGGAGAGGACCGGAATCCATACACGGCCTCCCGAATCCGTCCCCGGATCTTGATCGGAAGGGAGTAATGACGTTGACTGAACGTCGGGAACGGGGAGAACGGTTCAAGTACCTTGGCTACCGTGTTGTCCTGAAGGGGAACCGGGCGCGCTTCGGTGCGCATCCGGAGTTGCAGGTATTTCTCCTCGGGACCGACAAGGGCCTCCCTGTCGAGGCCGGTCCGACGGACCGGATCTGGGGGATCGGACTGGATGCGCGGCATCCCGACGCAGACAATTCCCTGCCGATGGCGCGAATTGAACCTGCTCGGTTTTGCGCTGATGGAGGTTCGGACAGAGCGTTCTTCTGCGAACCGGACCGGACGAATTTCCGGAAGGAGAGGAGAATCGGGGGAAATCTCACACTCTTCCCTTTGCCGGTTCACCCCCGGTTCGTTAAGTTTGCCCGATTCCAAACATTCAGATCGTTCACGAAATCCGGGCGCGGCAGTCGCCGCACAGTACAGAATGAATCTCGAACTGATTCTTTTCACAATACTTGGAGCGCTCGCCATCGGCAGTGCCGTCGGCGTGATCGCCGTCCGCAATCCGATCAGCGCGGCCATGTCGCTGGTCATTCACTTTATCGCGCTGGCCGGTCTCTACCTGACGCTGAACGCCCTCTTCATGGCGGCCATCCAGGTTCTGGTCTACGCCGGGGCGATCATGGTCCTGGTCGTCTTCGTCATCATGCTCCTGAATCTGGGGAGCGAGGAGAAGCTGCGCGAGCGCTTTACCTCGCGCCAGGGGATCGGCATCGCCCTCTCGGTTCTTGTCGGAGGGGCGCTGGTCTTCACGATCACCCGGGTGGCCTTCAACGCACCGGGCGAGGCGGGACTCCCGCCGGGGGGGAGC
>CAMLOB010000275.1 GCA_946481475.1 uncultured Chlorobiota bacterium
ATGATTTAAGTACTTCCGATTATGTACTCTGATTACTTTTAGAATGCGTCTTAAAAATTACGGTTGGAGTCAGTACCTTTCAACGTTTTAAAAGGATGTCCTATCCAGCTTTGTCAGTATAGGCTTACTCCAAATCAAGCTACTAAGACACACCGAACCAATCATTCACTCCGCCGAACCTTTCGCTGAATCAGTACTTATCGAACGGTACATGAACTGCACCATCGGCGGAAAGTAGTTCGATAGCTTCGTTCAATTTTTTCTTCACTCCTTCCTTTAAATATCAGAAACGGTGTGATCCTGCACGCCATGATATTCCTCCCGATATGAACGCTTTACTCCTGTAGCCTTTTCCCTGTCCGTTCAACTTCCGTTCCGCTGTGCAGAAGAAGCTCAATCCCCCCCCTCAAACCCCCAAAACGCCTCCTCCAGTCTCCACTGCATCCGCGCCTTCTCGTTGGCTTCCAGATAGGCGCGGCAGGAGGGCGTGTATTTGGGGAGGCCCGGCATGTTCCCCTGACATTCGGGGGCGAGCGTGAAGGTCTTGGCGTCGCTCCAGAGGCTTTTCCCCGGGAGGAAGGCGTGTTCGAGACTTGTGCGGGACATCTCCTTCAGGTCGCGGTAGCTCAGCCCCTGCTCCAGAACGCTCTTGACGTATTCGTGCGTCAGGTCGATGCGGGAGACCCCTTCGTCGTCGGTGGCCAGCGCGGTCGGGACGCCGTGGTTCCGGTAGAGGTGGAGCGGGTGCTCCTTTCCACGAACGCCCAGAATCACGTCGTTGCTCGTCAGGCAGATCTCCACCATCACGTTCCGCTCGGCCATCAGCTTCAGCAGTCCGAACGGGTCGTCTTCGTAGGCGATGTCCACACCGTGTCCGATCCGCTCGGCATGGCCGAGTTCGATCGACTCCCGGATGTGGCAGCAGAGTTCCTCCGGCGAAACGAGACCCGGCACAAGCTCTCCGGCGTGGAGCGAGACGCGGGCGTTGTTGTAGAGGGGACGGAGATGATCGATGATCCGCATGTGGAGCGTGAAGTCACGCAGCGGCACCGGGTAGTCCTCCGGCATCACCAGATTGAACCCGACGAACCGGGGATCCATCTCCGCCATCTCGAAGCCGGCCAGTATCTGGGCGTAGACCATCTGCGGCGGCAGTCCGCGCCCGACCTGATAGAGATAGCGGATCGGGATGTCGCACCCCTCGCCGGTCTCGTTCGGCTCGCACCCGAGCAGTTCCCGCTTCCGGGATTCCCATCTGTTCAGGTCGCCGATCGCCGCCCGGAGCGAGTCGCGCAGTCCGGCATCCAGCAGACTCGTCCGCATGGCGGCCAGATCGTCTTTCCATCCCACCTTGCTCCCGAGTCCGGCAACCCGCCCCCCGTCCGGCGTCAGCATCAGTTCCAGATAGAGGACGTTGTCCCGTTCGGCATGTCCCGCCGCCTCGGCCAGCATGTCCCCCGTCCGGTTGTTCCCGGCGTAGCCGAACTTCCCGAACGTGTCGAAGAAATGATCGTGTCCGCTCTGTCCCGACAGTTCATAGTTCCGCATCGACCAGGCGTCGACGACCGCACGGTAGAGGACCGGGTTGTCCGGGACGGACTTCATCGGGACGGTGCCGCCGCTTCCGCACGGGACGGCGGTCATCGCGGCGGTGTCCAGACAGGCCCCGGCTTCGGCTCCCCAGCGGATGAAGCTCTCGGCGTAGATCGCCCCGCTCAGGTGGTTGTGCAGGTCGGCCCCCTTCGGCATCTCACGCAGAAATGCCGCAAGGAGAAGAGGATTGGTTTTGATCGAATCGAAGTAGCGGGCGGTTCGGGTCTCCTGCGCCGACGGCGTCCGCACGCCGGAGGGCTGTGCGGCCAGTTGAACGCCGGTGGAGAGGAGAAGAAGAAAGAGAAGTCCGAACGTACGGGATCGTAATGGTCTCATCTGTTTGAAATCCTTGCTGATGGTTCTCTGCTGAAGTTCTCTATTGGCGATAAAGGGGGCAATGGTCTGATGCTGTGTAGGATGGATCGACTCCCCCGTTTATTCCTCCGGTCTCCTCCCCCACACCTGCACGATCTGCGCGGTGCTGATAATCGTCGTCGGATCCTCCTCGAATCGGGTGATCTCCCGGAGCAGATGGTCCACTTCCTCTTGCGTCGTCATCCCGGATGCGATCGATGCGTCGGCGATATTTGCCAGGGTGATCCGGGCGATGCTCTTTCCCGGACCGGTCCTGAACGTCGGCATCACCACGTCGACCTCCACATCGATCAGTCCGGCTTCGACGAACATGGCGGGGAGCTTCGGACCGAGATTCGGATCGGCCCCCCGCTGCCGCGCCGATTCCTCGTAGATCTCTATGTATCGTGCGACCGCATCGTTGTGCGGATAGTAGAGATGGGAAGAGATGTCGATGTCCTCGGCGGCGATCCGGCCTCCCGGCTTCACCCCGGCGACGAGTCGTCCGAGAGTGTCGCGGGGATCGGTCAGATGAGAGAAGATGAAGCGGGCATAGGCGATATCATACTGCTCCTTCCGGTCAAACTCTTCACATTCCATCCGCACAAAACTCGACCACCCATCAACACCTCTTTCACGGGCCAGATCACGGGCACGTTCCAGAACATCCGCATCCATGTCGATGCCGGTAACCGATCCGGAAGGACCGACCAGATCGGCAAGCTCCACCGAAACGTCCCCGCCGCCGCATCCGAAGTCGAGAGAGTGCATACCCGGGGAGAGGCCGAGACGCCCGAGCAGACGATCGGTCCCGGGACGAATCGCCCCGGCAAGAATCCGCAGCCGGTCGGCCCCCGATTCGCCTCCTTTGATGATGTAGGAAGTATCGTTGTTCATATGATGCGATCACCGGACGGAGCGGACCGTTCCGGTGCCTGTGATGGTATGACCCTTCATTCTGATAAGAGAGAATCGAAAGATCGGAAATTCCAACCGTTCTCCGATCATCGAAGATCACCTTCTTCAGTCAGTAACCGGGGGCGTCAGCCCCCGGTCCCCGACACCCGGCACCGACCGTCGACACCCGGCACCGGCGCCCCCCTCCGACATCCACCCCGGCCTTCGACACCCGGCACCGGCGCCCCCCTCCGACATCCAGCCCCCACCCCCGGCATCCCCCGCCCCCTGTCACAATTCCTGCCGACATCCGGTCCCCTCCTTCCTTACCTTCCGACCGGGTGCGCACCGGGTCGGAACCGCACGTGCCCCGGAACATCCGTCACAAACAAGATATTCCATGCAAAATCCGCGACCAGTCCCCGGACAACGATGGGCAAGCGACAGCGAGCCGGAACTCGGACTCGGCATCATTCTGAGAGTCGAGGCCGGCAGGGTGGAGATCATGTTCCCGATGGCCGACGAGCAGCGACTCTATGCTCTCGCCTCCTCCCCTCTTCGTCGCGTCGCATTCAGGGAGAACGACCGCATCCGGCTCTTCGACGGGCGGGACCTTGTCGTCCGGAGTGTGGAGGAACGGGAAGGACTCCTGATCTACCACACCGACGAACGTCCGGTGCAGGAGGCCGAACTCTCCGATACGATCAGCTTCAGCACGCCGAAGGAACGGCTCTTTGCCGGACAGACCGATACGCTCCGGGCATACAACCTGCGCACGGAGGCCCTCGACTGGTGGAGCCGGATTCTCGGTTCGCCGATCCGGGGATATGTCGGCGGACGTATTGATCTGATCCCCCACCAGCTCTCCATCGCCGTCGAGGTCTGTTCCCGACTCTCCCCCCGCATCCTGCTGGCCGATGAAGTCGGACTCGGCAAGACGATCGAGGCCGGACTGATTCTGCACCGACTCCACCTGAGCGGACGGGCCGACCGGATACTGATTCTGGTGCCGGAGCCGCTGGTCCACCAGTGGTTCGTGGAGATGCTCCGCCGGTTCAATCTCTCCTTCAGCATTTTTGATGAGGCGCGGTGCGCGTCGCTTGAGGAACATCAACCCGACGCCAATCCCTTTCTGGAAAACCAGCTTGTCCTGTGCAGCGTCGATCTGCTCGCCGGAAATCATCACCGCGCCCTGCAGGCTCTTGAGGCCGGATGGGATCTGATGGTCGTCGACGAGGCCCACCACCTTGAGTGGAGTCGCGACGGTGCCGACCGGCGCTATCAGGTGGTTGAAGCCCTGGCCCGGCACATCCCGGCGGTCCTCCTGCTGACGGCCACGCCCCAGCAGCTTGGTCCCGAAGGACACTTCGCCCGACTCCGTCTGCTCGATCCCGACCGATACGCCGATCCGGACGCCTTCCTCGAAGAGAGCGCCCGATACGAACGTGTGGCCCGTGCCGTCGACCATCTTCTTGACGATCAGGAGCTGACTCGGGAAGACCAGTCCTTCTTTGTCGGACATTCCGAGCGTATCCGGCGGCGCGTGGAAGAGTTGATTGCCGGAAAAGATGGAGCGCGGGAACGGCTTGTCGAGGATCTGCTCGACGGGTTCGGCACCGGCCGCGTGATGTTCCGGAATACGCGCAAGGCCCTCTCCGGATTTCCGGAACGGCAAGCACATCTCTACCGGCTGGAAGAGGGGAATCAGACTGACGGTACCGAGGCAAAACTGAAGTGGCTTGTCCGACTGCTGAAAGATCTCGGTGATGCGAAAGTCCTCCTGATCTGCAGTACGTCCCGGATGGCCGAACAGATGTATCGGCACCTGCACCTCGAAACGCGGATCAAAGCGGCCCTCTTCCACGAACATCTGACGCTGATCCGGCGCGACCGGAACGCGGCCTGGTTCGCCGAGCCTGACGGAGCACGCGTTCTGGTCTGCTCGGAGATCGGCAGCGAAGGACGGAACTTCCAGTTCGCCCACGATCTGGTCCTCTTCGATCTCCCCCCCGATCCCGATCTGCTGGAGCAGCGGATCGGTCGGCTGGACCGGATCGGACAGAAGGAACGGGTCGACATCCGCATCCCCTGGATTCCCGGAACCGAATCGGAGGTTCTTGCCCGATGGTACGGTGAAGGACTGAACGCCTTCGAGGAGAATCTGCACGGCGGGGCGGAGATCGCCGCAGAACTGGAAGAAGATCTGGAGAGGCTTCTGACGGAGTTTGATGAAGAAAAGCTGGAATACCTGATCGTCCGCTCGCGGGAAGAACGGGAGCGGGTCTCCGGCAGACTGGCCCGCGGCTACGACCGTCTGCTGGAACTGAGTTCCAACAAACCGGAGATCGCCGCCGATACCATCTCCCGGATCCGGTCGGTCGACACCGATCGCTCGTTCGAACGGTTCTTCCTTCGGCTTCTCGAATATTTCGGCCTGCACATCGATGAGTTGAGCCATCGAACCTTTCTCTTCCGTCCCGACTTCCTCCTGACCGACCGGTTCCCCCCGCTGCCGCGGGACGGGATGCGCGTGACGTTCGACCGGGAGAAGGCTCTTGCCCGCGAGGATCTGGAATTCATCACACGGGATCACCCATTCGTGCTGAGCGTTCTGGAACTCTTTCTTGAAGGAGAACACGGCAACGCCGCCTTCGGACTGTGGGAATCTCCCGGCGATGAGATGCTGATGATCGAGGCGATACTGGTGGTGGAGTGCATTGCCCCGGCAGCCCTGAATGTGGAACGGTTTCTCCCCCCCGAACCGGTCCGCATCATTGTCGATCAGCATCTGAACGACCTGACCGATGATCCGCGACTTGCCGCGGCCTCCTTTGTGAACGGCGACATCGGTCCGCTGATCGAACGGGATGGAATCACCGGAGAACTTCTCCCGGCGATGCTTGATCGCGCGCTTGATCTGGCAACCGGGAAAATGGAAGAGATCGTTGAAAGAGCCGCCGGAGAGATGTCCCGACAGCTTCGGCGGGAGATCGAACGCCTCGAAGACCTGCGCCGCGTCAACGACAATGTGACGCAGGAAGAGATCGAAGCGGTCGGAGCGTGGAAAGAAGAGCTTCGCAAAGCCATCGAAACGGCACGGCTTCGGACTGCCGGGTTGC
>CAMLOB010000276.1 GCA_946481475.1 uncultured Chlorobiota bacterium
GTAGCCGCGACCGTGAAAGCCGCCGGTGAAGGCGATCACTTCCGATTTCCCTTGTCCGGATCCCCACCGTCTGACCAGCTTCAACGCTCCGTCGGTCGCCTCGGTCCCGCTGTTGCAGAGGAAGGCGCGGGAATATCCGCTCAGACCCGTCAGCTTCTCGACAAAACCGACCTGGGCATCCTGATAGAAGAAATTGGAGACGTGAGCGTATCGCTCCATCTGTTCGCATACCGCCCGGACGATGCGGGGGTGGGAGTGTCCGGCTGCGTTGACGGCGATGCCGCCGAGAAAATCCAGGTAGCGGCTCCCCTCCTTTGTGTAGATATACATTCCTTCGGCCCGGTCGATCTCGATCGGAAGTCTCCGGTAGGTCTGCAGGAAGAGCCGTCTCTCCCGTTCCGTTACTGTGCTCATGATTGGCTCTGTGGATGGTTGATTGTACATCGTTCCGTCCCGCCGCAATGCAGAACGTTCGATCATGCAGTATGATCGTGCATACGAAAAGCCCTCCGTCTCTCCCGGAGACGAAGGGCTGAATCGACAGGGTTGATCCCTTACTTCTTCTTGTGTCTGTTCTTGCGGAGTCTTTTCTTCCGCTTGTGCGTTGCCATTTTATGGCGCTTTCTCTTCTTTCCTGAAGGCATGATCTCGACCTCGCGCTGTTGTCTATTGATAGTTAAGCATTTGCTTGAAAGCCCGACAATATACGACGTTTCGGGGAGTTTTCGGAGCGATTCACGTAAGGATTTCTCTCGGGGAAGTCCTTTGCTAATGGGCGTCCCTGTAGGCCCGCAGGATTTCCAGCGCCGCCTGTCCCGGACCCGTAGTCGAGTCGATCTCGGCGACCCGGGCCATGTAGGCCAGCACGCTGTCCGGCTGATCCTTCTCTTTGTACATCAGCGCAAGGTTGAATGCGGAACTCTGATGGTCCGGATAGGCCTTCTGTACCTGATAAAGCTGGGTGATCGCCTCCTCCAGATTGCCGGTCCGGTAGTAGGAATAGGCCATATCCGTCCGGGCGTTCGGATCGTCCGGTTTGCTTTCGAGATATGTCTGATAGTGCGAAATCGCCTCGACAAAGCGTTCCGGGTTCTTCTCCTGCTGACCGAGGTCGTAGAGAATATTGGCCAGTTGCAGTCGAGCCGCCGGTTCTTCCGGGTTTGCCTCGACTTCCGTTTGCAGTTGTTGCAGTCGTTGCTGCAAATCAGGTCGTTGCATTTCCTGCTGACCTCCGACCTGCGGGTGGTCCGGCGGCATATTCCCCGCTTCGGCCTGCTCCTGCGGCTGCCCCTGTGGCGGTCCTTTCCGCTCCTCCGGCTGCGCCAGGATATAGACCGCACCGGCAAGGACGAAACAGAAAATGGCGGCGATCGCATACGACCTGACCTGGCGGCCTTTTGTCGATCCCCTTTCCGAAGGAGGGAGAGCCGTGGGAACCGGAACTCTCTCCTCTCTGTTCTCACTCATACTCATTCTTATTCTTTTTCATTCATGTTCTTGATGGATTCATCAATATGCTTTCTCACTTCGCGCGACATTTTGAAGTGAGGGACATACTGGATGTCGATCTCGACGATCTTGCCGGTCTTCGGATTCCGCCCGGTGCGTGGTGCCCGTTCCTTGATGCGAAATGTGCCGAATCCGCGCAGCTCGATGCTTTCGCCTTCGGCAAGAGCATCGACGATGGTTTTCAGGAAGCCGTTGATGACCGCTTCCGTTTCAAGTTTGGTAAGACCGGTCCCCTCGGCGACGCGGTCGATCACATCCGATTTTGTCATAGCTCACAAAAATGCGAAACCTGAGGACGTTGTGCAATCGGCCTGCCCGATGGTCTCTCCGGTCTCTCCGGGTATCTTCTGTATATTTGGCGGATAGCGTACGTTTCACAAACATCTTTTTTTCACGTATGACCATTATGACTACTCTGAAAAACCTCTCGCTTGCATTGATGCTCGGTCTCGGCCTGATGCTGACGGCGTGCGGAGACGACACCGATCCGGAGGCGGACTTCGACGAGCATAAGCAGGAAGGCCCGGTCGAATTGCAGATCGTCAAGGGGTCGCACGGTCCGGACATCGATGCCACAACATTCGATATTCTCGTTCCCCAGGCCGGATCGGTCGTTACCGGCGACAGCGTCGACGTGACGCTGACGTTGCAGGGAATGAGCCTGAAGGCCCCGACGCCGGGTGAGGGGGCGAACGATCTGGCCTACTCGAAGGATGGCCAGCACGTTCACGTGATTGTCGACAACGAGCCATACATGGCAATGTACGATACGACGTTCAAAATCGGCGGACTTGCTCCCGGTCCTCACACGATCCGTGCCTTTCCGAGCCGTTCCTGGCATGAGAGCGTGAAGAAGCCCGGAGCGTTTGTCGCCCGGACGTTCTATGTGGGAGAGAAGAGTGGGGAGGAGCCGTTCAATCCCGAGCAGCCGTTGTTGACATACAGCCGACCGAAAGGGGAGTACGTCGGGACCGATGCGCGGAAGATCATGATCGATTTCTACATCGCCAACTGCGAACTCGGTCCGGATGCCTACAAAGTGATCGCTGCGATTGACGGTACCGTCATGGATACGCTTACCGAGTGGATCCCCTACTACATCGAAGGACTGAAAGAGGGAGAACATACGATCCGACTGCAACTGATCGGTCCGGACGGCGCTCCGGTGGCCAACGGCTCGTTTAACGATACCGAGCGGAAGATCACGGTGAAGAAGGAAGAAAAGGAGTCGGCAAAGAAGGAGAAGAAGGAAGGGGAAGAAGAGGATCTTGAGAAGGACCTGTTCGATGTAGGACGACACTCCTCCGGCAAGTAAACCTCAACACATTGTGTTCCGATCCGGGACGGGGTCCGTTTCGCAGGTTTGCGGAGCGGACCCCGCTCCGTTTGTGACCGATGGAAGCGTTTCATGTCGCCGGCGGTTCCTATCTTGCCTCGATGCAGTACGAACTGACGATCCTGCCGAACGGAACGAAGCTTCCGGTCGGCAAAATGCTCTGCCTCGGCAAGAACTACGCGCTCCATGCAAAGGAAATGGGGGGGGAGGTTCCGGCGGAGCCGGTGATCTTCACGAAACCCCGAACCGCCTTCGTGCCGAACGGTGGAGAGGTGGTGATTCCGGCGATCTCGAGCGAACTGCACCACGAACTTGAACTTGTCGTGGTGATCGGGGAGCGGATGCGGAACGTCTCCGAGGAGGAGGGGATGAAGGGCGTTCTCGGCTACGCCGTCGGTCTGGATATGACCCTGCGTGACGTGCAGTCGCGTGCAAAGAAGCGGGGAGAACCCTGGGCGGTCGCCAAAGGGTTCGACACCTCGGCTCCGATCAGTGATGTCGTCCCGAAGGAATCGATTCCCGATCCCCACGATCTGCACATGACCCTCACGGTCAACGGCGAACTCCGGCAGGAGGGGGAGACGAAGGACATGATCTTCACCATCCCCTTCACTGTCAGCTACCTCTCCCGCATTTTTACGCTGGAACCGGGGGATTGCATCTTTACCGGAACCCCGGAAGGGGTATCGCAAGTTGTCGGCGGAGATCGGCTCATCGGCGAAATCGAGAGGATCGGGCGGCTTGAAGTGACCGTGGCGTAGGGCCTTCAGGATCGGAATCGCGGCTCTCTTCCCGGATCGTATCCTTCCCCTTCCATCTCTACCTACGCCGTATTCGACAATCGGCACTCAAAAATCGAAAATTCTTCCCCCGCACGTGCGCTGTACGAATCAATACAGAAGCCTTCCCGCAACCCGCATATTCCCGGTTCTCTTTTTTGTAACTTTGAGGCTTTCCTTAATCTGACGATCACGAATTTCCCGCAGGGGACGATATGATTCTAAGCATGACCGGCTTCGGAAGAGCTGAAACGAGCAGCGACGGACTGACGGCCACCGTGGAGATGCGGAGCGTGAACAACCGCTTTCTGGAGGTATCGACCAGAATGCCGAAGGAATTCAGCGTCCGGGAAAATGATGTCCGGGAGATTATCCGCAAGGCTCTCTCCCGCGGCAAGATCAATGTGTCTGTCCAGGTGGAACGGAGCGGAGCGGCTGAAGCCCCGCTGGAGGTGGATGAGGAGTTGGCCGCCCGGTTCAAGGATGCGCTGAATCAGGTTCGCAAAGGGGCGAAGATCAAGGAGGCGGTCTCCCTTTCGCACATGCTGGTCTTCAAGGACGAACTGATTCGCCGCAACTCCGGCGATGAACGGCAGGAGGAGGAGTGGAAGGTGATTGCCGAGGCGGTTGCCGGTTGCGTGGAAAATCTGAACGACATGCGGCGGAAAGAGGGGGGAGAGCTTGCAAAGGATCTGCGGAAGCGGATTACTGAGCTGAACCGGATGGTCGACAAGATCGAGAGCCTCTCGAAGGAACAGGTGCCGGAGGAGCGGAAGAGATTGCGCGAACGGATTGCCCGCCTGTTCGAGAACGACGAGATCGACGAGCAACGCCTGGAGATGGAGATTGTGCTCCTGGCCGACAAGCTGGACGTGACCGAGGAGTGTGTCCGCTGGCGCAGCCACAGCAAGTTTTTCCTCGAAGCGGTCAACGACAAGGAGCCGGCCGGTCGCCGACTGAATTTCCTGCTGCAGGAGATGCTTCGGGAGATCAACACAATGGGATCGAAGTCAAGCGACAGCCGGATTGCCCACCTGGTGGTGGGGGCGAAGGAAGAGCTGGAGAAGATTCGCGAGCAAGTGCAGAATATCGAATAGGAGATCATGCCGGGGGATCCTCTGGACACATCACGCAGTTCGCCGTATCGGGATGACCGAAACGATGCCGGAAAGCCGACCGGACGCATCGTGGTGATCTCCGCCCCCTCCGGGGCCGGCAAAACGACCATTGCCCGGAAACTGCTGGCTCTCCATCCGGACTGGAGATTTTCGATCTCGGCGACCACACGGCAGAAGAGAGAACGGGAGAGGGAGGGAATCGACTATTTCTTCCTCACGCGCGAGGAGTTCCTGCTGCGGGTCGAGAAGGGGGAGATGATCGAGTGGGAGGAGATCTTCGGCCGTCTCTACGGCACGCTGAAATCGGAGGTCGGTCGACTGATCGAGGATCCGACGATCAGCAGGGTTCTCTTCGATATCGATGTCAAAGGGGCCCTCTCGATCAAAAGGGCATTTCCCGATGATGCTCTCCTGATCTTTATCGCCCCTCCCTCGATGGAGGAGCTGCGAAATCGCCTGATCCACCGCAACACCGAATCGCCCGAGACCTTGGAGCGACGTCTGGAGCGGGCGGCGATGGAGATGGACCTGCAGTCGAAGTTCGATGCCGTTGTGGTCAACCGGGAGCTGGATGAGGCGGTTGTCCGTGTGGAGGAACTGATTCAGGAGACTCCCGGAAAGCAATAATCGGACCGTGCCGTTCGTTAGAGGGCCGGTTCTGTTGAAAAGTTCACAGCAGAATATCATACACGAGCAACGGAGGATGCAATGCCGATCCGACCAGTCGATCTGAAGGACGTGACGGGTGACGCCTCGAGTCTTTATGAGGCTATCGTCATCATGTCGAAGCGGGCCAGACAGATCAACGATGAATTGAAGCAGAATCTTGACATGCGGCTTGAAGAGGTCGTCTCGCAGTTCGAGGATGAACAGGAGATGACCGATAATCCGGATCAGATCGCCATCAGCAAGGAGTTCGACCGGATTCCGAAGCCGACGTTTCTGGCTATTGATGAGATGCTCGATGGTGAGATCGAGCACCGTTACCGGGATGAATAATAAGAGGAAGGAACCGGAGGAATGCCCCGCGGTTTTTCCAGATTTCATGCGGCGACCCGCCTTTCGGCGGGTCGCCGTTTTTTTTGCGAAGGTGACCGCGGAATCGCCTGAATATCGACGGGGAATGCGATTTGGAGGGACTTTTTAGTAACTTCGTCCCTTTCAGCAATCAACCACCAGTCTGTGTATCGATGAAATTTG
>CAMLOB010000277.1 GCA_946481475.1 uncultured Chlorobiota bacterium
CACCTCGGCCGGCAGCGAGCAGTTGACCATCCAGCCGATTCCGAACCGGTCGACCGTGTAGAGGAGCTTGCCTGCGACCAGAAACGCCCCGTAGGAAGAGAGGGGGAGTCCGTCTCCTCCCTCAAATCCCCTCCCTCCCTGCCACGCGAATTCACCTTCGTAATCGAAGGGGGCGATCGATCCGCGAACAAACGTTCCGGCCGTGATCCGGTTCCGGGCCTGCGATCCGGAGTCCTCTCCGCGAGGAAGTGCCCGCGTGTCGTTGTCGTACAGCGCAAAGACATCCCCCTTGTGGTTTCCACCGAAGTTCAGCGAACTCCAGAGACCGTACAGATTCGTCGAGAAGAGATCGTCCAGCCGCTCAAGCGAATCGGTTTCAATGCCGAAGCCGAGGCGTGAGGCGAAGAGATCGACCGATCCCCAGTCATCTGCGGTCCGGAGTCTGATCGCATCGAACGACCGGCCGACATTGCTCCAGCCGACCGCACCGATCAGCCGCTCATTCCCGTAGATCATCTCCTGCCGACCGATCTGCAGGTCCAGACCGGAGCCGAGAAGATCGGGAAGGCGGACAAACGCCTGATGCACATCGAGCCGGTCGGCACTTCCGTCCATAGTGCTCTGCTCCTCACCGAAGGTGCGTGAATCCTGAATCACCATGACCCCTTCCACATCATCAGTCGGCGAGAAGAAGATCCCGGCACGGGTACGCAAAAGATGAAAATCTCCGAACCGATCCCCCCCATCCTCCGCGACACGTCGTCCGTCGGCCTCGAAACGATAGCGGATCTCGCCGCTGAACTTCACCACCCGCTCCCGTACCGCAATGTCTGCCGTCTCCTGTCCCATCAACCCGGTCTGACCGCTGAGGAAGAACGTCGCCAGCAGGAAGGGGACCGGCAGGATCTGCCGAAACCGTCTGTTCGCATTCATAGGATCTTCTGTCGGTTTTAGAAGGTTTCTTAAAAGTCTCGAATTGCAGAAGTCTCAGTTGCTTGGTGATTCTTGGTGCCCTTTGTGTCTTGGTGGTAAGAATCAGACGCACCACCAAGACACCAAGAGCACGAAGCATCACCAAGTGGTAGAGCATTTCGCTGATACTTCTCTGTGACTGCTCAGACCACAGAGCACACAGGCTACTTTTAAGACTCCCTCTTAGTGATGCTTGTCGAAACGAACGTGTCCCAGTTCTATCGGGACGGCGATTCTGACCAGCAGGGTAAAGACGAAGGCGCCGAAGGCCCAGACGCCGACGGTAACGGCGATCTCCACCCAGCTCGGCGAGTATTCCACAATCTGTCCCCACTGTCCGGGGATAAATCCCGGAACGATCAGTCCCATCCCCTTCTCGATCCAGATGCCGAGGAAGAGAAGGGCGCAGGCCCAGTTCAGCAACCGGAGGTTCTTGCGGAAGCGATGAATCGTCAGTGCGGCGGTCGCCAGGACGTTCAGCGTGATCCCGGTCCAGATCCACGGGACAAGACTGTTGTGTCCTTCCAGACCGAAGAAGAGGTAGAGCGCACTGGCGCTGTGTTCGGTCGGCGCGTAGAACTCCTTGAAGATTTCCGAACCGAGCATGATCAGGTTGATCTGCGCGGCAACGGTAACGATCAACGCGATCTTGTTCAGGGTTTCGGTCTTGATGTCGTAGTCGGTGTTGCGACGGATAAAGCCGAGGATCAGAATGATGAGGGCGGGACCGGCGGCAAACGCCGAGGCAAGGAACCGGGGACCGAGGAGAGAGGAGTTCCAGAAAGGACGGGAGGGAAGACCGGCGTAGAGGAATGCCGTGACCATGTGGATGCCGACCGCCCAGAAGACCGAGAGGAAGACACCGGGGAGATAGATCTTCGGGTTCGGATGTTCCCCCCTGTAATGCTTCCAGAGGATGTAGGCCGGGATGGTGAGGTTGATGAAGAGATAGCCGTTGAGGACGATCACATCCCAGGCCAGCATCGACTGAGGCCAGTTGAACAGACCGATTCCCGGAATCAGATGCCACATCCGGGCCGGTCCACCGAGATCGACCACGACGAAACTGAGACACATCATCAACGCGGCAACGGCAAGTCCCTCGCCGATCAGCACGGCCCCCTTGAAATCCACATCTTTCAGGACGTAGGCCGGCAACACAAGCATGACCGCCGCCGCTGCAACGCCGACAAGGAATGTGAAGTTTGAAATGTAGAGTCCCCAACTGACATGATCGTTCATCCCGGTCGCCCCCAGCCCTTCGCGCAACTGCACCGAGTAGGCAAAGGCACCCAGAAGCATCAGAAAGGTCAGCGATCCCATCCAGAGATGGTAGCGTGCCCCCCCGGAGGTAACGGAGTTGAAGGCGTCGCGGATGAAAGAGCGGAGGACCGATATCGATGATACCGATTCGTTTCGTTCCGTTCCGGCTATTGTCTTGCTTCTCATGGTCTCTTCCGTTGCTGCATTTCGAACGTTGGATGTCGGCGGGTCGCATCGAAGGGCGTACCCGGACGGAGGCTCCGGTCGCTAATCCATGAAGTACCAGAATTTCGGTTCCGTCCCCAGATCTTCCTTCAGCCGGAAGACTTTCTTGTTCTTCAGCACCCAGCGGATCGTGCTGTCCGGATCGAGCAGATTTCCGAAGATGCGGGCCCCCGTAGGACAGGCCTCCACACAGGCCGGGTTTCTCCCCTCACGCGTTCGCTGGATGCAGAACGTACACTTCTCCACCACTCCTTTCTTCCGCGGCCGGTTCCCCAGATAGTGCTGGTTCCGGTTCAGCTCCTCCTGCGGCACCACCGGCTCGTGCCAGTTGAAACGGCGGGCGTGATACGGACAGGCCGCCTCGCAGTACCGACAGCCGATGCACCAGTCGTAGTCGACCACCACGATCCCGTCCTTCTCCTTCCACGTCGCCTTCACCGGACAGACGTCGACGCAGGGAGGGTTCTCGCACTGGAAGCACTGCGTGCCGACATAGAAGTGTCCGGCCGCCGGAACTTCGTGATAGAAATCGGTCTCCGCTCCGTGGAAGTTCAGACTGCCGTTCTCCAGTTCATGGATCTGGATATACTGCATCCCCGACTTCCTGTCCTGATTGTTCTCGGCGATGCAGGCGGTGACGCAATCCATGTAGCCCTTGCATCGGGAGATGTTGAAGGCATAGCCGTAGAGGACCCGGTCACGCGGACCGGTGGCGGCGATATTCACCGATCCGGGATTGTTCTTCTCGTACAGTCGTTCCAGTCGCGTTACCGTCTCCTCTTTCTCCTCATCGTTCATCAGACGGAAGTTCTTCTTGAAGTAATCCTCCCACTCCAGCTCCGCCTTCTCCGAATCGCCGAACGGACTGCAGGCGGCGTTGAGAAGGCCGAGACCGGCCATCAGGCTTCCGGCGATCGAGCTCATGGCGCTGCGGCGATCAAGCTTCCGCTCGAAAAAAAGTTCGTAGCCGTTCTTTCCGACCTCGGATTCATCGCTGCAACCACACCCGCCGCCGTTGCAACCGCACGAGGTGTTGTTCTCGCGGTGAAGAATCGGCAGGCTCCTGTCTTCCTGATTTCGGTTCATATCACTCTTTCGCTCCGTGATCTTCGATTGACAGCCAACTCCCTTCTCATCAGCGGCACGTCGGACGTTTCCGTGGCGATGGAAGGACTCGTTTCTCTACTCTTTCTCCCGCACCGCCCGGCTTGCCCGTGCGGGGAACCGTATCGGAAACCCGGGATCGTGCGGGTTGTGGCAGGAGGTGCATGGAGCCGCCACCCGCGGAGGAGCCCAGCCTCCGAGTCGCTTGCCGTGCGCACCGCCGACCCAGTCGGCCGCCTGCGTTGCGTGACACTGGGCGCAGAGGCGATAGCTTTCGTCGAAAGCGATCCGCTCGCCACTTATAAGCCGGAGAGAATCGGTCTGCTCCGGATCGTGACAGGTCTGACAGTTCATGATCTCGGCCGGGGCGTGATGGAGTTCCATCTCCCAGTGAGCACGAGCCAGTCCGGGATCGGGAGACTGCATTCGGCTCAACGGCACCGTGTGGCACTCGCCGCAGTTGAACCGCTCGATGCTGTCGGTCCGGCGCGCCACAAAGAACGTGTCGACATCGCCGAGTTCCATTCCCGTCACCCGGTCATACCGCACTCCCTCGATCCAGCGATCGGATGTCAGACCGGCATTGTTGTTCGGCTCGACCGCTTCTTCCAGTTGTTCCAGTACCGAATGATGTCCCTTCGGTCCCTCATGTTCTCCCCCGCCGCAGCCGATCAGCAGGAAGATCGCCGGCAGAATCGCAAGGAACGATCCCCGACGGTTTCCTCCACGCTTCTTTTCTCTTCGATGGTTCATGGCAGCTTGTCTCCTCCCGGTCGTTCCCAGATAGCGTCATCGGAAGAAAGTGCGTGACACTGGCGGCAGTTGACCCGCTCCGGATGAGTCGTCCTGATCTCCTCGACCGCTCCGGGACCGGCATGACAGCTCAGGCAGTTTTCCCGCATCCTGAGCCGGTGCGGAATCGGCGGCGGACCGGTCGGCAACGCCTGTCCGTCGAGAGAAGGATAATCGACCGGCTGGAACAGATTGGCCCGGAACGTCCCCTCGACCCGTGCGGGATTGTGGCATTGACGGCAGTTCTTCAGGTCGGGATGGGGGGTGACCGGCGTGAAGGCGTTGAACTTCGGGACGTAGCCCCCCTTGCCGTGGCACGTCAGACAGTGATCGCCGCCGAGACTCCGGTCATCTTCCACCTCGTGCGGAATCATCGGAGGTCCCCCGGGATAGGCGCGACGCGCATGGAACATCGCCAGCGTCCGGCTCCCCTCCTCACTCGATTTCAGATAGCTCAACGCCTCGGCTCCGGACTGAAAGCCGGAGACTTCACCGGCAAGCCGACTCGGCTCGGCCGGCCGCAGCACTTCTCCTTCCTCTCTGCCTGCCGACACTTCCTCGATCAGACTCTCGCCGACGACAACGATACCGGATGCCATCAGCACGATGCAGAGTCCGATGACGACATACCGTCGTTCAGGTCCTCTTTTCATCCGCTTCATGCGACGATCTTCTCCAGCCGTACGGCGCATTTCTTGTAATCGGGTTGCTTCGAGATCGGACAGAAGGCGTCGAGCGTCAACTCGTTGATCAGGTAGGACTCGTCGAAGAAGGGGACGAAGACCTGTCCCGGCGTGGGCAATCCCCGACCGTTGATCGACGCCGGCAACACAAGTTCGCCCCGCCTCGTCACCAGCTTCACCCGTTCACCGTCGTTGATGCCGAAGCGGACGGCATCCTCCGGATGGATCTCCACATAGGCGTTCGGGACCGCACGGTGGAGGATCGGCACCCGGCGCGTCATCGATCCGGTGTGCCAGTGTTCAAGGACGCGTCCGGTGTTCAGCCAGAAAGGATAGTCGTCATCGGGGACTTCCGGAGCCGGTTCGTAGGGACGCAGCCAGAGCCAGGCCCGGTGATCCGGCTTGCCGTAGAAGTCGTACGGACTGTTGCCGACCGTCTGTTTTGCCGCCGGATCGTAGTCTGCGTTGTATCGCCACTTCGTCTCCTTTCCATCCACAAAAGGCCAGATCACTCCCGGACGTTCTTTCAGCAATTCATAGGGGGCCATGCCATGTTTCGCTCCCTCCTGGAACCGGCTGTACTCTTTCCAGATCTCTTCGATGTGCGTCTCGTAGCTCCACGGGAAAAGGTCTCCGTAGCCGAGTCTTCGGGCCACCTCGATCAACTGCCATCCGTCGCTCATCGCCTCTCCCGGAGGCGTGAGCATTTGCTGAAAATGCTGTGTCCGTCGCTCGGAATTGCCGAACATTCCCTCCCGTTCGATCCACATGGCCGAAGGGAGAATCACGTCGGCGATGTCGGTTGTCGGCGTCGGGTAGACATCGGAGACGACCACGAAACGTCCCTCCTTCAACGCCCCCTCACGGTAGCGTTTCAGCTTCGGCATCGTCA
>CAMLOB010000278.1 GCA_946481475.1 uncultured Chlorobiota bacterium
CAGAGCTTCAACGACAGGGATGTCGACACGCTCATCGGGCATTTCCGCGATCCCGAGCGGCGGAAGGAGTTCTTCAAGTAATACAAATAGATCGAGATGCTCTACGAGATTATCGCGCCCGACCAATTCCTGCGGCCGTTCATCGAGGATTACGGAACACTGGGAGCGATCTACGAGGTAGTGCGGAAAGCTTACACCAGACGGATCCAGGTCGATCGGGAGTTCCTGCGGAAGACCAGCAGGCTCGTTCAGGAGAAGATCAGCAGCTACGGTATCGAAGAGCCGGGTGAGATGGTGAAGATCAACGAGGAGACGGTGAAGTACTTTGTGGAGAAGAAAGGGGGGGAGGCGACCAAGGTGATCAATCTGGTGAAGAGTATTGAGAAGACCGCCGAGGAATGCAGCGACGACCCGTTTCTGGTCGCCATGGCTGAGAGGGCCAGGGCCGTACAGGAGAGTTTCGAGCAACGTCAGGCCTCAACCGCCGAGGCCCTGGAAGAACTGCTAAGGGAGGTTGAGCGAAACGAGGAACGGAAGAAGGAACAGGCCGAGAAGGGCTTTGACGGACTGACCTTCTTCGTCTATCGTACCCTGCTCGACGCCCGGATTTCCAATCCCGAAGAGGTCAGCCGGAGTATCAAGCGCGCCTTCCTGGAATTCCCTGACTGGAAGCAAAGCGAGGCTGCGCTGCGGGAGCTTCGGAAGAAGGTGACCTTCGCCATTCTGGCCGAGTCGGATGATGTGGATCGGGTCACTACGCTCGTCGGCGACCTGTTCACCCTCCTGGAGAAGGCGGAGAAGATCTAACTGATGAAAGGAGCAGAGAGAAAGCGGGCTTTCAAAGCAAGGGTCCATCACTGGGCCGAAAAGCTGGACGTAGAGATCCTCTGGCTGGGTGTGCGTCCCATGCGGAACAAATGGGCCTCCTGTTCCACTAACGGACATCTCAACTTCAGCACGGATCTGCTCGGACTCAGGGAGGAGTTGTGGGACTATGTCATTGTCCACGAACTGCTTCACTTCTCTGTTCCGAACCACGGAAGACTCTGGAAAAGCCTGATGCGGGCTCACCTGGGTGAGTATGAGGTACAGGAAGGCGAGCTGAAGCGCATAGCATACGGCAAGGGATTACCGCCGATACGTTAGTGTGGTGTACGGCGTGTGCTCGGGCGACATCTGTAGCGGACCTTCGGCTTCGGCCTGCGTCGGGGGTCCGGAGGAGGCACCGTGTCAAAAAAACTGTCGGGGAATGTTTCTTCGTTTGTGCATCTGAAAATCGGCAGTCAGCAGTGAGCGATCACCATACGGTAATCGCCACGCGGCAATCAGCAATCGGTATTCGTCAATCGCCATTCGAAACTCCTCACATTCTCTTCAACACTTCCTCGATTCTCTCATCCGGTTCCAGACCGAGGGCTGTGCGGAGGCGGCGTCGGTGCGATTTCAACCCTTCCGGCTTCAGGCCGAGGAGTGAGGCGATTTCTTTTGAGTTGAGACCGGTGTGGATCAGTACGCAGATGCGTTCCTGCTGCTGCGTCAGGTTCGGCCAGCGCTCGCGAAGCTTCGTGTAGAACTCCGCCTCAACATTGTGCAGGTAGTAGAGCAGCGAGCCGGTCCGGATTCCGGAGCCGCGCAACTCCTGCACGGCCCGCCTGACCGTTCCGGCCAACCCGTTGTTCTCCCCCGTCGATCGCCTGGTCACGGCATCCTGCAGCCTGTCGATTACCGAGTCGATCACCTTCTCCCGGTCGCTGAAGCGCATCACCGCCTCCGAGAGTTCGTGTTCCAGCCGCTGGTAGCGTTCCTGCATCACGGCCATCTCGCGCTCGAGGAGTTCGGTTTCGGCGACCAGTCGCGCGTTGCGGAAGGACTGTACGGCCCGCTCTTTCAGCAGGTCGGCTTCCAGTTCGGCTGCCTCGCGCTCCAGCGTCAGCGCGGCGTCGGGGCGGCCGAGCTGCTCGTCCGTCAATCCCTTGAGCCGGAGCAGCTTGACGTACGGCATGGAACGACGCTCTATTGCCCCCTCGATCTGCCGGAGATAATCCAAGGCTTCTTCCGATCGTTCCTGCCGGATCAGACATTCGGCAAGGTCGAGCATGAGCCGGAGCCTGCGCTGCGCCGATCCGCTTCCGTTCAGATCGAGACCGCGCCGCAGGTGGTCTTCCATTTTCGCCGACTCTCCCCGGCGGCGCGCAAGCGTCGCGGAGAGGGCGTGTGCCGGAAGCGCGACAACGGGGAGTCCGGCTTCGGTCGCCTGCGCGATGACCTGATCGAGCAGCACCTCGGCCCGGTCGTAGTCGCCGGTTGCGTGAATCAGAAACTCCGCCCGCATCGCCATCAGCGTGAGGTAGAGCGTGCCGGAGGTTTCGAGCGGCAGCACCTCGGCCTTTTCGAGCAGTTCCATTCCCTTCATGTATTCTCCGAGTCGCAGATATGCCGTGCCGAGCGCGACCAGAATCCAACCCTGCGGCTCGTACAGGCCGACGTCGGTCATCAGTTGCAGCGCCTCCTGGTGGAGCTTCAGCGAGAGATCATGATGGTCGAGTCGTCCGTAGAGATCGCCGAGGTACTGCAACGCGGAGGCGCGACCCACCGGGTTGACGGCCTCGTCGGCCCAGCCGAGCGCCTCCTGCAGCCGCCCGAGCGCCTCCCGGAACCGATGCCGTCCCACGTGTACGCGTCCGAGCGAGGTAAGCAGCCTCGATCGCTGCAGACGGTCGGTCGGCGTTCCGCTCGCTCCGTTAAGTCTCTTCAACCCTCTTCGATGACGCGCTCGGCTTCGTCGAAGCGGCCGCGATTGACAAGTTGATGAGCCAGCTCCGAGAGCGCTCCGACGACCGGAAGCTTCGCATCACTCTTTCCCAGTACGTCGACCGCCTGCTCGCATGCAGGGACCGAATCGGCCGGTCGAACGACGTGAAGGAGTCGTGCAAGATTGAGTCGGACAATTCCTTCCTGCAGGTAACTCCCGGATATCCGGCACCACGCAATCCCTTCCTCGCACAGGGCGACGGCTTTCGGGGTTTCATTCGCCAGATGAAGCGCCGCGGCAAGCCAGCAGAGGAGTGCGCCGAAGTTCGCCGCGTATTCCCGTTCGCGTGTCGTGAGTCCGTCGGAGTTCGACACATCGCCGTCCGGTTCGATCCCGGCCTCGCGCAGTCCCTTTCGGACCTTGTTCGCCAACTCTTCGAGGATGCCGGCGATTACCGCCGCATCCTTCTGCATGATTATCGGCTCCGTGTCGCGGATTCTCCCGGCGAGCCGTTCCGGCACGAGAACGGTGCGCACGGTCCGGATCAGACCCCGCAGTTCGCGCGCGGTGAGCTGCCGGTCGATGTAGGATATCACGGTGCCGTCGGACATGATGAACCCCTGCGTCTGCTGTGTGAACGATCCTCGGGGATCGATAAGGGAATCGCAGGACGTGCCCCCCGTGTGGGCGAATCGTGCCTGCCCGCAATGCTCGACGTGCCGTGCTCCGGCCCGTCGCCGCGTAAAGTTCGCCAAAGTCCCGGGAGCGAACGGTGCAAATCTACGGCGTTCCCCCGCACCTGCGTGATGTGACCCCCTGTTGACCCCGTCTGCTGTTTTCCCCCGGCATCGATTCTTCCAAAGTTGTCTGCATGTGAGAGGGAGATCTTTATGGAGATGGGGCACGATCGCCGTCGGGCGAAGGTCCTTCCTGAGCGGACGGATCCGTCGCGACGGGGCGTCCGGCGAACGATCGGATACGGCACGACATGAACGACTTCACGCAATAGAGCAACCACATCAGCAAACAGGTACGAACATGACACAGCGACTCCTCCGCGCGCAGTTTCCGGCGACCATCACGTTTCTTCTCCTCCTTGCAGCTTCTTCGATGCATGCCCAGGATCGGGTCGACGGCGTGCCGAAACGCATCAGCTATCAGGGAATTCTTGCCGGATCGGACGGCCGGGCATTGCCGGACGGGTCGTACCGGATCGACATCGCCCTGTATGACGCCCCCGACGCACCGGCACCCATCTGGTCCGAAACGCACAGGGTTATCCTTTCAGACGGGCTTTTCAACATCTACATCGGCGAGAACCGGACGCTCGATCTTTCGTTCGACCGGCCCTACTGGCTGGGTATGGCGGTGGACGGCAATGCCGAGATGACGCCGCGAACGCCGCTGGTCGCGGCTCCCTACACGTTCCGCGCCGGCGTGGCCGACAGACTGGAAGGGGGGGCCGTGTCGACGCTCAACGGCATGACGGGCCCGGTTCGCATCGAAGGCTATGCCGGGACCGTGGTGACGGTGGAGAACGGGGTCATCCGGATCGGTACCACGTCGCAGAAGGAAACGATGGGACCGAAGGTGGAAATCGCCCCCTCATCGGCGCAGAACAGCAGTTCCGGCAATTCGGTGCTTCATCTCAATGAAACGGGCTCGGGGACGCCGAACCTGATCGAGATGGAGAGTGGCGGAACCGACATGTTTGTGGTGGAGAACGACGGCGATGTCGTCGCATCCGGAACGCTGACAGCCGCGGGAGTCGATGTCGTGAGTGCAGCGGTTTCGGGGGGCGTTGCGCTCGGCGACGGCTCCGGCGTCGACGATGTGACGATCGATCCGGGATCGGGAGCGTTGAGCGTTTCGAGCGCGAGAATCCGGGATGTCGGCGAACCGACATCGGCGCAGGATGCCGCCACGAAGAACTATGCGGACTCGTCGACCGGCACCCGTGCGCCGAAGGACGAACCGTTCGTCACCTTCGGGGCCGGAAGTTCCGGGTTGACCGACAACCGGGTTCTCACCGCCGGGACCGGCGTGTCGATCACCGATGCCGGCACGGATGACGGAGCGTTGACGGTTGCCGTCGGACAGGATGTCGGGACGACGGCAAGCCCGGTGTTCGCGGGAGCGACGCTTACCTCTCTTTCCGACTCGAGTACGGCCGACGAGATCGTGGTCAGCAACGGCGGCATTCTCGAAACGCGAAGCGCCGCTTCGCTTGCCCCCGGTCTTGCCGACGACTTCTGGGCTATGAGCGGCAACGGGGGGACGACGGCCGGAGCGAACTTCATCGGCACAACCGACGACGAGGCGTTCGAGATTCATGTCGACGACGCTTCTTCAACCGGCACGGACGGCCGAGGTCGGGTCGCTCGGTTCGAACCGCATGCGACATCGCCGAATGTCGTGCTCGGCTATCAGGGAAATCTGATCGATTCCGGGGTATTCGGAGCCACGATCTCCGGCGGCGGCAGCTCGGCGAACGTCAACCGCGTTGGCTCAAATTACGGCACGATCTCCGGCGGTCGCACAAACGCTATCACAACATCCCTGAATGCATTCATCGGAGGTGGCTCGATGAATGTGGTCAGCAACTCTTCGGGAGGGATTATCGTCGGCGGCACGGGTAACGATGTCGTCAGATAGTCCAGGAGCTCGATCGGTGGGGGCGTCGGGAATTCCCTGTACCTGAGTTCGTTAACGACCATAGGGGGAGGCCTCAGCAATTTGATCGATTCGTCGGAGTACTCATCTGTCGGGGGCGGTCGGTCGAATAAGATCAGCGGGGAGTCAACAATGGCAACGATTGCGGGGGGGAACAGTAACGTGATCAGCCGAAGAGCATCCATTGCGGCGATCGGCGGGGGCTCCAACAATCTGATCGATTCGTCGATCAGCGCCATGATCGGCGGGGGCGTAAGCAACCGGATCACGGGGGCCTCCCACTACGGTGTAGTAGGGGGTGGTGTGGCCAACAGGATCGAGGGAGGCTCAAGTGCATCGACGATACCGGGCGGCTATACGAACACGATCACAGCGTCCGACTATTCGACGATCGCGGGTGGCCGGGGACTGACGCTGAGCGGAGCGGATCGAAGTTTCGGGTTTCTTTCGAACGACGGCACACACGACATGACGATCTCGACGCCGGACG
>CAMLOB010000279.1 GCA_946481475.1 uncultured Chlorobiota bacterium
CCACTTGCTTCCCTGGATGCCGTGGGCCAAAGGCGAACCGCAAACGCTCGAGGAGAAAGTTGAACTGCTCAGGATGTTCCGGGGCAAGTTCGACCTCGGTCAGGATTTTATCCTCGGTATTTTCAACCGGGATGAGACCGAAGTGCTTGGTGGAACCGGATTTCATCCCCGTCGGGGGGTGAACGAGCGGGAGATCGGATACTGGGTGCGGGCCGACAGAGCCAATCAGGGTATTATCACCGAATCGACCTCCGCACTCGTGAAGGTCGGGTTCGAGAAGGAGGAATTCCATCGGTTGGAGATTCGTTGCGATCCGGAGAACGGAGCCAGCGTGGCGGTTCCGCGCAAGCTCGGCTTCCGCCACGAGGCTACGTTCCATCGGCACATGCTTCCGGGGCACGACGAGCCGGGGGATGTGATGATCTGGTCGCTTCTTCGGGAGGAGTATCCCGGGACGATATCGGCGGCGGTCGGAGTCAGGGCGTATGATGTGACGGGGAAAGAGGTGTAGAGGATTTCCGAGCGTCGATTTTCGAATGGCGAAGTATCGGATGGAACGGTTGCAGTCCGGCCCTTTTTTTATCGAACGCTCATCATCGATAGAGCTGGAGTTATTGACAGATGTCTGTTATAAACAATGGAGATGCTCGCGCGCGCAGAACGATTTCTTCCGGCAGTCCGTGGGAGTCTCTTGTCGGCTATTCGCGTGCCGTCCGGATCGGGAATCTGATCTGCGTGGCGGGAACCACTGCCGTCGATGATGAAGGGCAAGTGGTGGCAGAGGGGGACGCGGCGGAACAGACCCGATACATCATCGGGAAAATAGAGAGTGCGTTGAACCGGGCGGGGGGAAGTCTGCAGGATGTTGTCCGGACCCGTATGTATGTGACCGATATTGATCGCTGGGAAGAGATCGGTCGCGTTCACGGCGAGTTCTTCGGAGATATCCGTCCGGTCGCCACGATGGTGGAAGTTCGTCGGTTGATCGATCCTGCTCTGCTCGTCGAGATCGAAGCGGATGCCGTGCTGGCGGACGAAGCAATGGAGTAATCGAAGAGAAGCTCCCGTTCGCTCCATGCTCCACTTCCCTCTCTTCTTCAGACTTGACCCGCCATATAGTGATAGTCGTTGAGGATTGTTTTCAGGAACAACTCGGTGGTTCCTACTTTCGATCGTTCGATCTCAAGAACATCGGCGATCTTGTAGGCGATCTTCGAGAGGATCTCCGGCTCGGCCCCCTTGCCGACCGCTTCAAATCCCTGACGGATCACCGCCATATCACTGTCGTTCAGCCGGACAGCCTGCGGCCAGACCGGTGTGTAGTCGGCTCCGAGAGGAAGGAAGAGCGTTTCCTCCACTTCGTCCCCGGTTGTCATCCTGACCACAGTAGTTCCGGCAGCAAGGTCGCCGACACGCTGTCCGTAGCGGGTGGCGACAATCGAGATGACGGCGATACTTCCCAGACCGACAACCGCTGTAATCGGATTTGCCTCGACGATCCAGAAGAGCCAGCGCAACAGATAGGATCCGACCGTCGGCTGTGATCCGTCTGTCCGGACCACCTTCAGCTTCATTGCCCGCTTGCCGACGGTTTGTCCGTCCATGAATACCTCACAGACCAGAGGATAGAAAAGCAGAGGAAGAGGGGGCAGCAGGAAGACGTAGATCATCCATTCGGGCAAGTCGAAATCTGCGGTGATTGCCAGCAGAAACCAGAAGGCGTAGTAACCGGCGAAGATTGCCAGGTCGATCAGGGCGGCGATAAACCGATAGCCGATACCGGCTACCTCGTATTCGAGGTCTACGTTCTGCGTGGTATGGATGCGAATCTTCATGGACTGATAGTTGTTGTGTGAAGCCGGGGTTACGGCATGGACCTGTATGTATGATGTATTTGTGGTAATGGGTGGTGAGCTTTGAGAAATGAGCTATGAGCAGTCAGCTATCAGCAATTGGTCAACCATGAGCAATGGACCGGACATCTGCAGTCTCACACTCTACGAACTCTTCTCTCTCCAAACTTTTCTATCTTGCGGGGCAAATTTCGCTTCTCTACGATGAACTTCCAAACAATAGAGATCACTTCCGGATGAAAGAGGCTCTGTTCGTCAAACGAAATGCGGATCGGTGGAAGGAGTTCGAGTCGATGCTTGAACGGCAAAGCCGGGAGCATGACCCGGACAAGCTGGCTGCGCTCTTCGTGCAGTTGACCGATGATCTGTCCTACGCCCGCACATTCTATCCGCGGACGAAGACCGCCACGTATCTGAACGGCCTGGCCACAAAAGCTCACCAGGCGATTTACAGGAGAAAACGTGAACGGGGGGATCGCTTCAGAGAGTTCTGGCTGCGGGAAGTTCCGATGGAGATGTACGGTGCGAGGAAGGAGTTCCTCCTCTCCTTTGTTGTGTTTGCCGTTGCCGTCCTGATTGCCGTGGTCTCCACCGCCAACGATCCCTCGTTCCCCGGCTCGATCCTCGGCGACAGATATGTGGACATGACGATGGACAACATCGCTCAGGGAGATCCGATGGGGGTCTACAAGTCGGACTCGCAGATCAATATGTTCCTGCGCATTACCGCCAACAACATTCTGGTCTCTTTCTATGCCTTTATTCTCGGCGCGCTCTTTTCATTCGGTACAGTCTGGCTGTTGATCAAAAACGGAATGATGCTCGGGGTCTTCCACACGTTTCTGCATGATCAGGGCTATCTCTTCACGTCGCTTCTGACGGTCTACATTCACGGCACCATCGAGATATCGGCGATTATCGTCGCCGGAGCGGCCGGTCTTGTCATGGGGAACAGCCTTCTCTTTCCGGGGACCTACTCCAGGAAAGTTGCCTTTACCAGAGGGGCGCTTCGGGGATTGAAGATCGTCATCGGCCTCATCCCCTTCTTCATCGTTGCCGGATTCCTGGAATCCTTCGTCACCCGCTACACCGACATGCCGGTCGTCGCCAACCTCGGCATCATCGGTCTTTCCCTGGCCCTTATCGTCGGCTACTTCATTCTCTGGCCCTCGGTAACGGCCCGGCGGATGAGGGAGATGTAAGACCGTACAAGAGAAACCTTCAATATCGGATTCCCAATGCCGGACTTCGTTCATTCGCCGATTGTCAATCCTGTCCGGCACGTTCGAAGTAGAAGATTATTCCCAATAAAAGCCCGGCAACGAACCACCAATGCCGGGCTTCATATATTCGCCAATCGCCAATCGCCAATCGCCAATCGCCAATCGCCAATCGCCAATCGCCAATCGCCAATCGCCTTTTGTCAATCCATCCTGAACACATCCGAAGTAAAAGCTCTCCTCAATAAAAAGCCCGGCGTCGGATTCCCAACGCCGGGCTTCATTCGCCAATTGTCAATCGCGCTTCGTCAATCCTACCTGACCACCTGCATCTTCTTCGAGAAGACCTGCTCTCCGTCCGAAGTCTGGATCGTCAGATGGTAGAGATAGGTTCCGGTCTGCAGGTCGGCCACATCAAGCTGTGCCGAGTGGTCTCCTGCGCCGACCGATCCGAGGTCGATCCGGCGGACTTCGCTTCCGGTTGCGTCAAAGAGGCGGAGCGTTGTCGCCGGGCTTGCCTCCTGCAGCGTGAAGTCGATCGTCGCCTTGCTCCCTGCCGGGTTCGGGTAGCTCTGCTTCAGCGTGGAGTTCGCCTCCAGCGTGATGCCGGCCACCGGTTCGGCGATCGTGCTGGAGAGGACATCGCTGATATCAGAGCCGTTGTAGAGCATGATCATCGGTTCGAAGATCACCTCGTAGAGAGGCTCCACCGACTTCATGAACTCCCCGGATTCGAACATCCGGTCGGCGTTCTCGGCTTTGTCGGCCAGTAGGTGGCGCATCTCCTCCGGGACTTCGTCGCCGTGCTGCTCAACGATGTCGACAAGTCTTTCCCGAACCATCGAGACGAAGTTGTCGATGTCCTTCTTCAACGTGACTTTCAGTTCATCCATTGCCTCCCGGTTCCGTTCGGCGATTCCCCACGTGCCGACGAGAATCCGGGACGACTCGCTCCCCTCGGCTTCGATCATCGACTTGATCATACCGACCATCGGCTGCAGATGAATCTCTCCGTCATTGACTTCGATCTTCATGCTCTTCGCTTCCGCATTCTCGATCACGATCTTCTCTTCCTCCACTTCCTCGGAGTCATTGTTCAATCTCTTGATCCTGATCTCCTTGCGGACGGTCTGCTTGCTGCCGTCGGATACTTCCGGTCCTTCCGGATCGACCTCTGCACTCTGCGCTCCCTCCATAATGATGACCCGGTTCTTGACTTTGGTCTCTTGTCCTTCGTCCCCCTCAATGCTGACTTCGCTGTCGGCATTGAACCGCATGATGAGATTACCGTTCCCGTCGGAGGTTGCGATTTCCATTGCGTTGTTGCCGTCCGAGTCGGCATGGAGTGAGACGTCGGCTGATCCGTGCTTCTTCCTTTTCATCGCCAGCCCGGCATTCAGAGCGGCATCGGTTCCGTCGTTTGTCCGGGCGTGCATCCCCATGCCGAGACCGAAGTTCAGGCTCGATTCGTCATCTTTATCCAGCACATTCCAGCGGACGCGGAAGCGGTCCAGCTCCGTCCGGTCGCTCGCGGAGATCGAGCGGTCGATAAAACGCTTGTACTCGTTGATCTTGTCCACCCAGTAGTTCTCGATGAGCTTGTGAAGCTCCTCGGAAATCTTCCGGCCGGTCTCGTCGTCGGAGTCGTCGGTATCGATAACGATTCCGTTCTTTTCCTTGTCCCGTCCGGCGATCTGCTCTTCGGTCGCAGGCCGGAAGGTTCCGCTCAACGTCGTTCCCTCCGCAGGTGTCGTCGCCGGTCCCGCTGCAAGGGGAGCCGCTTCCGGTGCGGTCGACCTGATCGTCGGGGATTCCGGCAGGATGGTCATTACCGGTCCCTGCTGAAGGTTCACTTCACTCTTCGGACTCGTAAAGAACGTCCCGACGCCGATGAGTCCACCTATCATCAATACTGCTATGCTTCCCATAATGGTAGTTCGTGTTGTTCTTGAAAGTTGGTTCTGTCCGGTCTTCCCGGGCTTCTCGTCGGTGATGCGCTGCCGGCCGTGCAGGTCCGCCCGATCGAGAAGTGTGTTGATCTCGTCCTCCGATACCACCGGAGTCTCACGTCGCGCCTCGGCGAACATGTCGTTGAGATATGGTTTCTGCGTGCCCATGGGTCTATGCTGCATTCATGTATAAAAGATTCTTCGGTGGTTCCTGGGAGGCCTGTTCGTCGGAGGTCGGTTCTTCTCCTTCATCGATTGCTCCCAGAAGCTGTGCCAGTCTTCTCCGTCCGCGCGTTACACGTGACTTTGCGCCGGAGAGGGTCGTCCCCTGAATTGTGCAGATCTCCTTCAGCGGAATGTCGGCGATCTCGAAAAGGATTACCGCCTCGCGTTGTTCCGGGGGGAGCTTTTCAAGGGCGGCATGGAGGAGAGCAACGTCGGCGGACACCTCTGGTGACGTTCCCGCGTCGGGCATCCGCCGGACCTGCTCTTCGTGATATTCTCCGTGATATTTCTCGCGGATACCCCGTTTCCTGTAGAGACGACCGGCGATGGTAAAGAGCCAGGAGAGGAAGGCCCGTTCATCCCGCAGATCGTCGAACCCTTCGTAGGCGGCCAGCGTTGTCTCGGCAACCAGGTCCCGGGCCTCTTCCCGGTCGTTGGTCATGGCTGCGGCAAATCGTGCCAGCCTCGGACGAAGCGGTTCATACAATCGCATGAACCGTTCAGTTCGTTCCTTTCTGTTCGTCCCGTTCGGCATATCCTCAGGCTCAGTCTGCTCGGATTCTTGTATAGCTGCTTTCGATGGGTAGGTTCCGTAGTGTCGAAGAAAAGTTGCAGTGCCGGCAAGATCGGATGCAATCCGATCAAAAACCGGGGAGG
>CAMLOB010000280.1 GCA_946481475.1 uncultured Chlorobiota bacterium
ACATCAGCACCATCTTCTTGCTGAACCGGACCGAGTTCGAGATTCCGAACGGAAAGATCACGGAGCCGTCGCAGGATCAGCGTCAGATCCTGAACGATCATCTCCTCGGTCTGCGGGCCGTCTCGATCCTCGGGGAGCGCTCCGTTCTGAGCGGACTCCTGTACTGGCGGAAGGGGACCGTTGAGGTGACCAGCGGGAGGCTCTCACGACTGGAATCGCAGGAGGATTACGACAAGGCGATTGCCGAAAACGAAAAGTTCTTCATCGGACTGGAGCGGACCAATGAATCGTTTGGAGGAGATCTCGACTTCTCGCTTGAGAACGGGTGGTTCGGCGGGCAGAATATCGTGAAAGTTGGTGCCGGAGCCGAGATCTATCCTCTGGATGAATTCTTCACTTTCGCCATCACCAATCCCGCCCTCTCCGACAGCGATACCGCCGGGGGGGACGGTCGTTTGGTTCCGTATGATCTGACTCGCGGCGGCAATCCTTTCGTGGTCGACCGGCAGTTGACCGGCAAGCGGATCTCCGGCTTTGTGCAGGATCAGTTGACCCGGGGAAAACTGCGGGTGAGTGCCGGACTCCGCTTCGATCATTTCGATCTGCTCGATCAGGAAACGTTCCTGTCCCCCCGTCTCTCCGTTGCGTACGCACTCAGCGAAACGACGACGCTGCGCGGTTCCTACAACCGGATCGTGATGCGGGCTCCGGTCGAGAATATTCTGGTCTCCAGTTCATCGCAGGCCGAAACCCTTTCCGGCGAGGAGCAGGGAGGCGTGCCGGTCAGCGTCCGGAGCGAGAAGGCGCATGTGGTCGAGATCGACGCCGATTTTCTGCTGAGCGATTATCTGTCGATCACAGCCGCCGCTTACGGTAAGAGTATCGATGACTTTCTGGTGAAGGCCGAGCTGGGAAATTCCGGGATCATCTTCCCGATCAATCTCAGGAAGGGACTGGTTATCGGCGGAGAGATCTCGACATCGTTGCGGGAATGGCACCACCTGTCGGCCCTTCTGACAATGTCCGGTGGGATAGCCTACGGACTGGTTCCCGAAGACGGCTCTTCCCCGGTCGCCGCCGGACTGATTATCGGTGAGGAGGGATACTTCTATTCCCATCCCTTCAGTGAGGAAGATCACTTCCCGACAGAACACAGTCAGTTGTTTGAAGCCTCGCTGAACCTGCACTACTCCTTCCCGGCCGGTTTCTTTGCGGTAGTGGGAGGCCGGTTCGATTCCGGACTTCCGTTCGATCTGGTCGATGAAAACGGCAAGGGATTGAATCCGGAAGAGTCGCGTCAGGAACTGCGGAACCGGGGCTATTCCGATGACGTGATCGACCTGCTGAATCTGGAGTCCGAGCGTCCGGGGTCTCCCGACAAATCCGTGGCTCCCCACGGCACAATCGACCTGGCCGCCGGAGTCGATCTCGACCAATTGATGCATACTCACACCCACGCACGCCTTACGGCCACGATTACCAACGTCCTCGACACACCCTACCTCTACAAATTCGAGTCCAGCTTCGGCGGAACCCATTTCGGACAGCCGAGGATGGGAGCGGTGTCATTGGAAGTCGAGTTGTAGATAGTTGAATGGTTATGGTCGGGGATCGTAGGGGGCAAACATCTTTGCCCCTCCCCGGAAATGGAGTTGAATAGTTGAAAAGGTCGGGAGTCGGGAGTCCGGGGGAGAAGGGAGCATGGTTGTGGAGGGATCGTAGGGGGCAAACGCCTCTGCCGTAAAATCAGAATTTCAGGAGAGGCATCCGGGAGGTGGAAGAGGTCCGGTGCTTTCAACCGCGGGCATGAAGCGCCGTGGTTACCCCTCGAACAACACCCCGTGGGCTCTTCGCAGCGCATCGCTTACGTCCTTCTCGTCCACACCGAGCAGAACGACGTGATCGCTTGAGCCGGCCGAGAGAAGCCGGATCGGGATGTCGTGCAGAGCCGAAAGGGGACCGGAGAGGAGGGCGGGCGTTCCCCGCAGACCGGATCCGCTCAGACAGAGGACGGCCATCTCCTTGCGGACTTCAACGTCGCAGACCGATTCGAGGGCGACCAGAAGTCGGTCGTTCCATAACGCTTTGGAGACAAGAACGGAGGCTCGCGACTCGGCGATGACTGCGCATTCGACCGGTGCGTGGTGGTGGGCGAAGAGACTCATTGCTCCGGAGATCGTCTCCTGTTCCTCTCCCTGATTCTTCACCGCAAGTTCCGCCAGAATCAGGTCGCGCTTGATCGTCAGCGAGTGGAAGCCGGGTGTGATCCCATGCCCGTCCGGCCAGATGCGTGTCCCCGGCGCCGACGGGGCGTGCGAGTTCCGGATGACGACCGGGATGTTCTTCGCCACCGCCGGGAGGATCGTGTCGGGATGAAGAACCTTTGCGCCGAACCAGGCAAGCTCGCGCGCCTCGGTGAAGGTCATCTCCGGAACGGCGCGGGCTTCGGCCACAAGCCGAGGATCGGCCGTCAACACGCCGTCGACATCGGTCCAGATCTGTATCTCCTTCGCACCGAGCGCACCGCCGATCAGCGCGGCCGTGTGGTCGCTTCCTCCCCGACCGATCGTCGTCGTTACCCCGTCGGTCGTCCTGCCGATGAAGCCCTGGGCGATTACCACGTCGTGGTCTTCCCGCAGAGCCTGAAGAATCTCCGGTGCGCGCCGTTCAATCTCCGGCATCATCGGAACGGCCGAACCGTGACGTCCGTCGGTGATGATGAAGTCCCGGCTGTCGGCAAGTCCGGCACGGATCCCGGCCTCATCAAATGCCGTTTTCAAAAGGAGTGAGGAGAGGCGTTCGCCGAAGGAGAGGATCGTGTCGATCGTTCGCGGAGTCGTCTCTCCCAGCAGCATCGTTCCGCGAATAAATCTGCGCAGTTCTTCCAGCCCCCGCTCCAGTTCCTCCCCGCAATGGTTCGGCGATTCCTTCCCGCACAGATCGCCCAGGATGCGATGATGCCGCTCGGCGATCCTCCCGACGATCTCCATCGCTCCGGCCTCGTCCATCTCCGAGCATCGTTCGCCGCAGGCGACAAGATCGTTCGTGATCCCGGCGCAGGCGGAGGTGACGACCACGGGACGATCTTTCCCCTCCCCGCGAACGATGGAGACCACACGCCGCATCGCTTCGGCATCCTGCACCGAGGTGCCGCCGAATTTCAGAACAAGGACGTCACGCTCACTCATACGAGGGCGTTCCGTTTGGTGGCGGCGTCACCTCGATCGGCGGTTGGTCTTCCGGACGTTGCTTCGGCACGTCCAGAACTCCCTCGGTGATCAGCCATCGGACCATTTTCTTGACGTCGTCGAGCGGAAGGTTGTACATCCAGGCAAATCGCCACTGGTCAATCGGTCCGCGCCAGACTTCGACGGCGAATGCCTGCTCCATTGCAAGCTTTCCCCGGTCGGCGATAACGTCCAGGGCATTCTCCACAAAGATCTTTCCGTCGTTCTCGGTGATCTCGTCCGATGTGAAGTAGAAGTTTTCCTGTCCGACGAGATCGCAGATCGGGAACCCGCGTTGTCCGGGGAGGAAACTCTTCAGGTGGGACATACTGACATAATATTGCCGGTCGTCTTCGGCATCCCAGAGATCTTCCCAGACCGAGGGATCGTTCCCCCGCAACCAGTCGAAGAAGTTCCGCTCCCGTTCCGGCAGACGGATCATCGTATTGTAGCCGAACAGCGAGATCAGCTCCTGGGCCTGTTCCCCCGTCAGGGATGTCAGCTCTTCCTCGCTCAGTTCCGTGAAGTGTACCGGGGCCTCGCCGGTCCACTCAAGCCGTTCCTTCAATGTCCTGAATATCTGTGGTTCCATCTCGTTCGTGTCGATTCAAACTGTTCGGTATCGTTTCGTGGTCCGGAACGAATGCCGGCCTTCGGAAAATTTTTTCGGTGATGATCGGGATCGGGAAAGAGGCAATCGAATGATTGCAGGGAAACATACGGACCTTCGGTCGACAAGGACGTTTCGGTCTGTGGCGAACCGGCAGGGTTGGAGGAGGATGGAGTATTTTTCTGATGGATGTGTGAATCGGGTACTGGCGGGAAGAAGGTTCCGGAAAAGTGAAGGCAACGGACAGAGTATGAAGAGTGAACGACTCCATCCCGTCAGAATCTTCTGCGATTTCGACGGGACGATTTCAACGCAGGATATAGGATATGATCTGTTTGATCGCTACGGCGAGCAGTCGCCGTGGCACGACCGGCTGGTGGAGGGGAGCCTCGGCATCCGCGACTACTGGCGGAGTGTGGCCGCCACGCTGAAGGAACCGCTGAGCGACGAATTGCTGGATGAGTATCTTCGCACGATTCCGATCGATCCTGATTTCTCCAGTCTTCTGCAGCTTGTCCGGGACGAGAAGGTCCCCTTTACGATCCTGAGCGACGGACTGAGCATCTACGTCAACCGCTACCTTGCGCTCCACGGCTTCGATGATCCGGATGTGATCTGCAACGATGCCCGGACAGGGGAGAACGGAGAACTGAACATCCGCTTTCCCTATTCCGCCGACGGTTGCGAATGTCCGTCTGCGGTCTGCAAACGGAACGTGGTCCTGACCCGGTCGAAGCCGGACGAGCGGATCATCTACATCGGCGACGGGCTGAGCGACTTCTGTCCGGCGGAAACGGCCGACGTGATCTTTGCCAAGGGAAATCTGGCCGCCTACTGCAACAGGAACGGATTGCCCCACCACTCATGGAAGCATCTCTCGGAAGTCGTCAGGGAACTGGAAAAACTTCTGGCCCGCCGAAGAATCCGTCCGCGGCACCAGGCGGAGATGGTAAGGAAGCGGGTGTGGGAAAGCGGGTAAACTCTTGGTGATCCTTTGTGCCCTTCGTGTCTTTGTGGTGATTCTGATTCTTACCACAAAGGCACCAAGAGCACAAAGAATCACCAAGGGGAGATCAGATCCCCATGACCGGCTTCAGATACTCCCAGCCTTCGCCCCGGATATCCTCCCACGATACTCCGTCCTCGTTACTTCCCGGCATGATGAAGGAGGCGTCGGCGAAGCTGTACTCGAAGTCGATATAGGCGAGCGAATCGATCAGGTCGGCGAAGCCGCTTTTCGAGAAGTAGTCGTCCTCCTCGATCTGGTCGATCTTCTCGAAGAACGGGGCCAGCGCGTCGGTATTCTCCAGCAGGAAGAGGAGGGTGATGACCACATAGCTCTTGTCGCTGCTCAGCCGGTGCATCTCATCGATCTCGTCGCCGAACTCCTCCTCCTCGGTCGCCATCATCGCGCTGATGCTGGTGACCCACTCATTGAACTCCGCATCGGCCTCACCTTTTTTTGTGATGAAGTCCCAATAGCCGTATTCGAGGAAGGGAAGATCTTCCCGCAGCAGCGCGGCGATCCTCTTGTAGTAGGAGCGTTTCTCCTCCGGCGTCTCGATCGACCCGCCGCTCTCGATCACCTGGTGAAGCCTGGAGCGAAGGATGTTCTCGCCGTAGACGTTGATGACGAACTGCGCGCCGAAGAAGACCGAGTCTCCCTGCCGCTCGAAGATGGAACCGACTTTCGAGAAGAAACCGCGACGATTGTACATGGGATCAATGCAAAATTCAAAAGGAAAAATTCAAAAAAGAGAGAGTCCGCAAAACGATGAAACGGTAAAACGGGGAAGTCCGTCCAAACGGCCCTTCCCCGTTCTCACATCCATATCCACCTCCTCAACACCCCTCAAAGCTGAAAGCTCACTGCTCATAGCCCACCCCTCAAAGCTCACTGCTCATAGCTGATAACTCCCGGCGCCGGGGGGCGGCGCGCCGGCGGCGGGCCCCCGCGGGGGCCGGCGGGGCGGCCCCGGGGGGCGCCGGGGGGGGCGGGCGAGGGGGGGGGGCGGGGGGGGGGGCGGAGGGGGGGGGGGCGGGGGGGGGGGGGGGGGG
>CAMLOB010000281.1 GCA_946481475.1 uncultured Chlorobiota bacterium
GGCGGAAGCCTGGCGGTGTTAGCGCTGATTTCACGCAGCATGCCCGGCAGGAGGATACCCCCATCGACGAGCGGCTCCTCTCCCCCTGGATATTCGAGACCGCGCTGCGGCGATTGGCCTATCGGAATCCGGAAAGCTCGCAGTTGAAGGTTCTGCTGATCGGTGATGTTCCGGAAGAGCGACTGGAACGGTTTCAGCAGAGCAATCTGATCCTGAAACGATACGGAGGAAAGATCGAAAGCGCAGCCTTTGCCCCGGAGGAGTTCGACATGATCCTCTGTGCCCGGAGCATGGAGTCCTTCCCCTCCCCTTCCGATCTCTTCCTGAAAGCCCGTCTCTGGCTGAAACCGGAAGGGATGCTGGTGGCCGGGGGGGCGAACTGGGAATCGCTTGAACGTCGGCTGAGCACATCCCGCTGGCTTGACTACTATCCGGGGGGACGCTACTACCTCGGCTTCGGACATCTGCGGCAGTACGCCACGCGGTTCGGTTTCGAGACGGTCTCCAGCGGTACGACGCCGAACCTCCACACGATCTCCTCCATTCTCTTCGGTTCCGATTCGGTCCCGATCCGCATCGCCGCACTTCCGCTGCGGATCGCCGCCCGCCTGCCGCGACTCGGCTCCATCTGGTGGGGCGTCCTCATCAAACGGAGTCTTGCAGTCCGTCCGGTTCTCCACTCTCCAAGAGAAGAACTGGAAATGGCCCCCGGCTTCGCAACCGCCGGCTACGGACGAGCATCGCGGGAGATCATCGAAAAGAATTGACCGCCCCCTCTTCAGGCTCCCCCATACCCCTCGTCCCCCTAATGCCGCGCCATCCCCCCATCCACATTGATCGTCTGCCCGGTAATAATCGACGACTCCGGCGAGGCAAGGAAGGCGACAACCTCGGCGATATCTTCCGGTTCGTCCGCCCGGTGGACCGACTGCTGCGGCAGAAGATGCTCCAGGATGTTCCCGATCAGTTTCTCCCCCGGCGGACGTTGCGTTGCGGTCAGGCCGACGGTGACGGCGTTGGCGGTGATGCCGTACTTCCCTACCTCGCTTGCAAGGGAACGGACGAAGCCGATCACTCCCATCTTGCTGGTGATGTAGTGGACCAGATAGGGAGTGCCGAGCCAGACCGTGTCGGAACTGAGTGCGATGATCCGACCGAACCCGTTCTCCTTCATCGCCGGCAGGACCGCCTTGGTCGTCAGGAACAGACTGTCCAGGTTGACCGAGAGCATCTTCTTCCACTCCTCGAAGGCAATCAGTTCAAACGGCTCTTCGTGATAGAACCCGACGTTGTTGACAAGAATATCGATCCTGCCGAAGCGGGCCAGGGTCTTCTCCACCATCTTCCGGGTCTCCTTCTCGCTGGTCACGTCAACGCGGACCGCATCGATCTCTCCTCCGTTGGCACGGACGGTCTCCATCACCTCCGTCGCATCGGCAATGTCGGCGATCATGATGTTCGCCCCCTCTTCGGCCAGTCGCTTGCAGAAAGCCCGGCCGTTGCCGACGACTGCTCCGGTGACGATTGCCGTTCTGTTTTCCAGACGTTTCTTTCCTGTGGTCATAGCTAATAGTTGTCGGGACGGATATTCGGGAAGGGATGTTGACCGGCGAATATACGGATTGAAGAAGGCATCACAACGACGGTGTCGATTCCACTTTCCAGAAATCGATCTCCAGACCGATGATCTCCGGTGTTGCGCGCCGTTCGGCGTGAGTCAGAATAATCTCTTTGCTCATCAGCGGACTGCGGCAGACGAACGTGTGATACTCTCCGGCCTCGCCGCACGGGTCCATACCGTTCTCCAGCATGTATTCCACAAACTCCGCATTCAGATCCCTGCCGAGATACGACTCGCTCAGATTCCGTTCGATCCGGATAATCACCGACCGCATCGATTCGATCTGCTGTTTGATCAGAAGACTTGTCGGGATATTCCACAGCGGGAAGACGCCCCGCATGTCGTATTCCGACAATCGCTCCTCGAACCAGTCGCGATGTTCCCGCAGATGGATGTCGCCGAAAATGCCCCGGGTGATTCCTTCGGAACGCAGATCGAAGAGTGTGTTCCGAAGCTCCCGCTCGTAGGTCTGATAATCGGCCCGCACCTTCAGCAGCGGGATGCCGATCAGCCGGGCCTGCTCTTCGACCAGTTCCGGAGGGAGTCTGTGGGAGAGGACCAGCTCGGTCTCCGCATCGATAAACGTCAGGAGAACTTCCGGCTTCAGTCCGGCCTGGACGGCCCTGAAGAGAGCGAAGTGGGAATCCTTCCCCCCGGACCACATGGCAAAGGCGTGACTCACGACCGCTTCTCCTTCCGGACCTCTCCGGCACGCCCCCTCCAGTATGCGGAGTCCCCTTCATCCATCACCGGAATCACCGTCTCTCCGGTTTCGATGGTTCGCTGCACGTAGGGAACGCAGAGACCGCAGCCGCCGCTGATCGCAAGGTATTCCTGCAACCCGGCAACCGTGGTGCAGGCATGTTCCCGCGCCGTGCGAAGGGCCGACTCGAACGATTGGTCGAAACATATGCAGCGTGTGACGGACATGTCTTCAGAAGGAAATCCGCGAAAAACTCCGGGGAGAATATGGCTCTTTTGCGGGAGGGGAAAGAATATAGTCTGTAGCAGAAACGGAATGGCGGGACGTTCTCCCGCCACGCCGCATCAACTCTCCTCGAACTCCGCCTCGGCCTGTTCCAGATCGGCCGCGGCCCGCTCCCAGCGACCGTAGAGGTCGGAGAGTTCGGACTGGATCTCCTTCAGGCGTTTCTGCACTTCGGCCGCACGCGGGCCGTCGGAGTAGACTTCCGGATCGGCCAGTTGATCCTCGCAGAGCGTCTTCTCCTCCTCCAGTTTCTCCACCCTCTTCTCGACGACCGCCAGCTTCTCCTTCAATTCCTTTGTGGCCGCATACCGTTTGTTCCGCAACTCCGCCTCCCGGCGTTTCTGTTCCTTGCGCGACACCCCGCTCTGATCGCCGTCATCCCCTTTCTTCCCCTCCGGAGAGGCCGAGCGCGGACCGAAGACATCGTCGACACTCTCGGAGCCGTGGTAGCGGAGATAGTCGTCGATCCCGCCGATATATTCTCTGATCTTCCGGTTCCGGAAATCGAAGCACTTGCCGACCAGATCGCGGAGAAAATCGCGGTCGTGGGAGACCAGAACGATCGCCCCCTCGAACTCCTGCAAGGCACGCTTCAGGACGTTCTTGCTGGCCATGTCCAGATGGTTTGTCGGCTCGTCCATAATCAGCAGGTTCCGGGGCTGCAGCAGAAGTTTGGCCATCGCCAGTCGCGACTTCTCGCCGCCGGAAAGAACCGAGACCGGTTTGAACACATCGTCGCCGTGAAAGAGGAAGGCCCCGAGGAGGGAGCGAAGCTGGGTCCGGATATCGCCGACGGCCACCCCGTCGAGCGTTTCGAGAACGGTCTGGCGGGGATCAAGCTCCTCGGCCTGATGCTGCGCGAAGTATCCGATCTCCACGTTATGTCCCGGAATTCTCTCCCCTTCAAACGATTCGGTGCCGGCGACAATCCGGCTCAGCGTCGACTTCCCCTCGCCGTTCCGTCCGAGAAAGGCCACTTTCTCCCCCCTCTCCAGAGCGAAGTCGATATCCTTCAGCACAAGGTTATCGTCGTAGCGCTTCGTGATCCCGTTCAGCTCCATCACCACCCGACCGCTGCGCGGCGCCGGGGGAAAGCGGAAACGGATCTCCTGCTCGTCCGCCTCCGGCGGTACGATCCGCTCCAGTTTCTCCAGCATCTTCACGCGGGACTGCACCTGGACCGCCTTGGTATTCTTGTAGCGGAAGCGTTCGATGAACCGTTCGGTGTCGGCGATCATCTTCTGCTGGTTCTCGTAGGCGGCCTGTTGCAGTTCCCGCCGTTTCTGCCGTTCGGAGAGATAGAGCGAGTAGTTTCCGGTGTAGACCGTCAGACGTTTGTTCGTCAACTCGTAGGTGTGGGTCGTCAGCGCGTCGAGGAAGGCGCGATCGTGGGAGATCAGAAGGATTCCACCGTGATAGGTCCGGAGGAAATTCTCCAGCCATGTCAGCGACTCGATATCCAGGTGGTTCGTCGGCTCGTCAAGCATCAGCAGATCGGGTTCGCGCAGCAGCAGCTTGGCCAGTTCGATCCGCATCTGCCAGCCGCCGGAGAACTCGCCGCAGGGACGATCCAGATCGTCCGGTTCGAAACCGAGTCCCATCAGGATCTTCTCCACCTCACCCCGAGCCGAGAAACCGTTCATCGCCTCGAAGCGATGCTGCAACTCTCCGAGTTCTTCCAGCAGGTTCCGCACAACATCCCCGGCCTCGTCGTGCCGTTCGGAGATCTCCCGACTCAACGTCTCGATTCGCTCCTCCATCGCCGTCAGCTCGCCGAACGCCTTCAGCACCTCCTCACGGACGGTGGTATCGCTCAGGACGATTCCCTCCTGCGGAAGGTAACCGACCGCCGAACTTGAACGCTTGACGACGTCCCCTTCATCGGGCGTCTGGTCGCCGATCAGCACACGCATCAGCGTCGTCTTGCCGGCACCGTTCGCCCCCACCAGACCGACCCGGTCCCCCGGGTTGATCGTGAAGGTCACACCACGAAAAAGAGGGTCTCCACCGAAGAAGACCCCGAGTTTATTTGCAGCAATCATAATTCTTCAAAACAGGCAAACGGAATCAGGCCTTGTTTCTCGTTGATCAAAGGCTGAACCATTGAATTATCCGAATATTCTTTCCGTACTTCGGGACGGGTACGGGACAACTGACCGTTCTCCGGTATCTCGCCGCCGGATACATCCGGCGGCTACGGACGGCACCGCACCCTCACACTCTCCCACTCATCCGCCGCGGCGGACTCGCACACTCACTGAAATCTCAGCGTCGCCACCGGGCGCAAACGGGCGGCGATACCGGCCGGAATCAGCGTCACGATGACAGCCAGCAGGATGGTCCCGAGAATTACCGTCAGGTAATGCAGCGGATCGATTGCGATCGGAACCGCCTCGAAAATATAGATGTCGGCCTCCAGACGGACCAGTCCATAGGCTTGTTGCAGCAGGGAGAAGAGGAGCGAGACGACGCCTCCGGCCAGCACGCCGACGCCGGTGACCAGCACTCCTTTCGAGACGAAGATCCGCATGATCGAACCGGGACCGGCCCCGATCGTTGTGAGGGTTCCGATCGATTCGGTCTTCTCCAGCACCGTTATCAGGAGGATGGAGATGACGTTGAACGTAGCGACAATGGCAATGATGACCATCACGATCGGAATCAGCATCCGCTGCAGATCGATCCAGGCAAAGATCGAACCGAAGAGCTCGAAAACCGACTCGGCCCAATAGGCCCCCCCTGCCGACTGACGTATCCGTTCGGCCACCTCACCGATCATCTCCGGATCGTTCACCGTCAGATCAAACCCGGAGACCACATCCGGACCGTAGGCCAGAAGGGAACGGGCGGCTCCGATCGTCGAGAAGACGTAGACGTCATCGTACTGCGCCATGCCGGAACGATAGAGACCGGTGATGACAAACTGCTCGATCAGCGGCGGGGTCTCCAGATCGGGCGTCCCGGTTGCGATGAAGAGGACGACGGTATCCCCGATTCCGACCAGAAGCCGGTCGGCCAGACGTTTGCCGAGGACCAGCGGCGGAAGTTCTCCCGTCCGGCTCTCACCGGCAAGGAATTCCCCTTCGACCATTTTCTCCCGGATCGTCGAGACATCCTGAGCCGGATCGATCCCCTTCAGCATCACCCCTTCGAGTCCGTCGCTCGAGCGGACGATCGCCTCGCGGCGGATAAACGGACTGATCTGCCGGACCTCCGGAAATCCCCCGAAGATCTCCCCCCGGATCGCCCCGGCATCGCTCAGAC
>CAMLOB010000282.1 GCA_946481475.1 uncultured Chlorobiota bacterium
GGGGGAGATGAAGCGAATCGGGAGCATAGCGTCCGGAAAAGTACTTCTTTCGGATCTCCGCCGGTATGGAGTCCAGACGGATCCGACGACCAGCCATCTCCGCACCGTGGGGTATCGGTTCCATTCCAACTTCCGACTCAAGGGTCAGGATCATCCGATGTGCAACGTGATTATTGTCTTCTTCAAGCGCATACAGCACCATCTTCTTCGGTCCGGTTTTTTCCGACCGGGAACCGGAGGTATCACCGATAACATCGAAGCCGACGAGATGCCGGAACAGACTGTCGGACAGAGTTCTGCTCAGGAAGACCGTCTGACCTGTGGAATCGAATATCCGCACAACCCTGATTTCGTTCGTATCCATCAACCGTGGCCACTCGGCCTGGATACGAGAGAGAGTTCCGACCTGTGAGTATAGGGGCAGAGAAAGGAGAAAGAACGGACAGAACAAGGTAAAAAAACGGTTCCCCGTATTTATCCGGAGAACAGAGCGGACGGATCTTCGGAAAAGATTTGCCGCGAGTGAAAACGACCGACTTTCCGGCTTCATGAGTTTCCGTATAGCGGTGGCGGTTCAGATGTGATGGGGGTGCATAGTGATTCAAGCAATACTCCGTGTGAGGGAAGAACCACGAAAACACAAAGAGCACAAAGAATCACCAAGGGACATTCTCCTTCTCTCATAATTCCACGTGCCGGCTCTATAGATTGATCAATGATAACGTCACAGGGAGCTTCGGGGCAACTCCCTTCAATCCTTCCTCACCCGCGTCTCCACCAGCACGCGGCTCAGGGCGTCGATCCCTTCGGCGCGGATGCGCAGGTCGAGTTCGAAGACCTTTCCGTCAAGCTCGCGGATTCGTGCGGCGAAGGCTTTCCTGTTTCTGACTTGCAGATGAATACTCCAGGCGGTTTCGGAGATGCGGGTCACGCGCGGCGGGGCGATGCCGTAACGGGAGAGCTCCGGACAGGTGACGATCAGGTTCTCGACGCCAACCCCTTCCAGATCGTCATCTTCCGAGGTGATCCGCAGACGTATCGGGGCCAGTTCCGTGGAGGGGAGTCGTCCGGCGAGATTCCAGACGAACTCGTAGCCGCCGATGTGCCACTCCGAACGCAGGGTCATCTCCTCCTCTCCCCCCGTTTCTTTTCCCGAGGGAGAAGGCCACGCGAAATCCGTTTCTCCTCTTTCTTCGGTCACCGCATCGACCTTCTCCCCGGCCTCGCCTCCCTCTGCAATCGGAGTCGGTTCTCCGGCGGTCGGTGCCGGCGGGGCCGCAGGCTCGCGGGGGATGGCCCGGAGATCGGGGGCCGGAACCGGCATCCCGGCAAAGATCCCCTCCATCGCCGCAAGCGTCGCGCTGTCCGGTTCCTCGGCCACAAGGAGCATGTAGCGTTCCCCTCCATTGGTCAATCTCGCCTTGCCGGCGCTCCCCCCCACGCGATACTTCGTGACGTAGGTGTAGGGGAAGGGAGAATCCAGAATCGAGTCGAGCGTCGGTCCCTTCACCTCCCGCTCGGAAGGCTCGACGGCGATCGGAAGTCCGGAGGCGTCGAAGCTGACCCGCCACGACAGATCCTCCGGCGAGGCCGAACGCTTCAGCAGCCAGGGATAGCGGGCCAGAAGATCAAGCCGGGAGGTGCGGGGAATCAGCACCGAATAGAAGAAGGGATGTTCCTCGGCGATGAACTGCCGGATGGAGAGATTCGGTTCCTCACGCAGCCGCTCGTAGAGTCGGGCCACGTTCAGTCCGGCCATATTCATCCCGTTGAAGTAGTAGTGCCGGTTGTTCCCGTCGCCGTACTGGTCGTCGTACCACCGCTGGAAATTCCTGTTCACGACCATCGCGATCTCGAAGTGGAGATGGGCCCGCGCCCGGTTGATCCCCGCGCCGGTATAGCCGAGCCTGCCGAGCGGAGTCCCCTTCGCCACCGTCACTCCCGAATCGACCCAGGTCTCGTTCAGGTGGGCATAGAGACCGTAGAAGGGAGATCCGTCCCAGACATACCGCACCACGATATACTTCCCGTAGTTGGAATGTCCGGCAACGGCATTCACGTGAACAACCACCCCGTCATCGATCGCCACCACCGAATCGAGCGGAACGCCCCGTCCGTCACGCATCGTCGGGGCAATATCGACCCCTTCGTGAAAGCGGGTGTAGACGACCCCGGCCCTGGTATTCCGGGCATTCCGGGAGAAGCCGTACATCCCCCCTTTCCACGCATCGGCTCCGGAACGGGCGGTCTGCATGTAGAACTCTTCCGGATGTTCGTAGAGATTCCCGTTCGGCGTGGGAAGAATGATGTCAAGCTGCGCCGCGGCGGAACCGTGTACGAGGAAGAGCGAAATCAGCGGAAGGAAATATCGGGCGAATCGGCGCATGGCCCCCTTGTTGTGTTCACAGATAACGGCGGAATATAAGGATTTCGATTCGCGAACCGGCCTCGGGAGACACCTCTCCTTTCCCCTTTTTCTCAACTCCGCCGGATTTTCCCTCCTCCCTCTTTTCACAACGTTTTTCGGCGATTTCAGCTTCCCGCGCATTTCTCAACAATTCTTTTAAGCCCCCTTTAAGTCGGTCGATTAGCATGATAAACAACGATTACGGACCACGCCCGGGTTCCATCAAACGGCAGGGAGCGAACCATGAGAGACAAACGACAGGAAACCGATCGACAAAAACCGAAGGATCATTCACATCATAACAATCAGGGAGCAGAGATCATGAGAACACCACGAACGGAATACTTTCCACGACACATCGGCTGGGGCATTGCCTTGCTCCTGGCGATTATCTGTACCGGATCGGCCGATCTGCATGCGCAGCTCGGCGGCCCGTGCGATTCAATCGGCATCACGGCCAACTATCGGGGTCCGGGCTGCTGCTGGGATTTTGTGCTGAGCAACAACCAGACCTTCCAGTTCTTCAACAGCATCACGGCCACGGTGTTGTCCCCCACCGGAAGCGTCGTCAGCGCATCGGGGGGATTTCCGGCGACGACCGGACCGATCACCGCGAACTGGGCTTTTCCGAACAACATCCAGAAGGGGAACACGACGATCAGCGGATGCTTCAAGTCATCCACCGGGGTTATCACGCTTCTGTTTGAATGGAAGTTTCAGGGGCAGACGATCTGTCGCGACACGGTAGTGGTCGATTGTCCGAGCGGACCGACCGACGACACGTGCAGCACCGACAGTCTTCGCATCAGCACCGGATGGGATCCCTATGCGAACGGACTCCACAGCATCGGCGACTACACCACGTTCTGGCAGGTCGTCGGCGATCCTTCCCCCTCTACAACCGAACCCCGACCGGCATCGGTCATCGCCAAGCATTCGGCCTGGAGCGGTCCGCTCGGCACCAGCCGCTGGATCAGTTCCTACCCGACGGCGAATAACGACACGAACGGCACCTATATCTTCCAGACATGTTTCTGCGTGAAGGAAGGAGCCCGGAACGTGCGGCTCGTCTTTGATATTCTCGCCGACGACCGTGCCCGCGTCTACGTCAACGGAACGCAAGTGGGCGGCACGCCTCTGAGCTGGGCATTCCTGAGTCCGGCAAACCACGTCGACACGAACATCACGAAACTGATCCGACCGGGACGGAACTGCATCCGGGTGGAAGTGGACAACACGAACAGCGTGGCGATGGGACTGGATCTTGACGGATACATCACCGCCGACGGAATCGGACTGGAGCGTTCGGTCTGCTGCGATCCTGAGGGTATTCTGACCGGCGCGAAATTCTGGGACAAGAACTGCAACGGCAAGCGAGACGCCGGAGAGCCGGGTCTGCCCGGATGGACGATCATCCTGAGCAACGGCGACACGGCCGTCACCGACGCACTCGGCAACTACTACTTCACCGGACTTGCACCCGGTCCCTACTTCGTTCAGGAAATCAACCAGGCCGGATGGACGCAAAGCTATCCGACCGCTCCGGGTCTGCACAACGTGATGCTGCAGCCGGGACAGGTAATCGCGAACCTTGACTTCGGCAATTGCAGGAAGGATCCGCCGCAGGGATGCATCGAGTACCGTCCGGACACGACCTTCTGCGAGCGGGAGCCGGGGACGACGTCGAATCTCTATATTCACAAGTTCCACATGAGCAGCCTGCTTCCGTGTCAGTTCAGTCAGGTCGCATCGGTCAGCGTCCTCTCGCCGGCGGGTGTCGGGGTCTCCCCCTCCAGCTTCCCGGTATCGGGAACATGGTCGGGTCAGTCGATCACGATCAACGGACCGGGGGCGGTTCCGGGAGCGGTTGTCGTCATGCAGATAAAAGTCTGCTGCGTCTTCATCGATCCGGCCGGACAGGTGGGGGATACGCTCGACTGTTGTTACGACACGATCCGGGTCGTGCTGCCGGAGTGCCCGGGCGAGCCGGGATGCCGCGATTGCTGCAAGGAGTTCCCGAAGGAGTTCTTCAAGCTCTCGCAGTGGACATCATCAAGCGGTTTCGCTTCGGTTAACGGATACGTCCAGGCCGGTTCATCGCCGATCTGCACGGTCTCGGCAACACTGGTGGACGTTCGCGTCAACGGACAGCCGGTCTTCGGACAGTTCATGCCGACCAACTGGCTGAGCACATCGGCCGGAACGATTCCCTACATGCACGAGGTGGTCTGGACCGGAGTGGACGTCAGCGCGGGACCGACACCGTTCCGTCTGCGACTGCAGTTCCCCGGCATGGCCTGGAACGCCTTCACCGACCGGGTGGAGTACTGCATCCGATTCCGCTTTACCGACAAGAACTGCGTCACGTGCGACACGGTGATCTGCTTCCAGCAGCGGCGCATCCGGTGGATCTTCCCCGGCGGCGGCATCCTGACGCGGGGAGGGACGGAGCAGAAAGGTGCGACATCGCAGGGAAGCTCATCCCCGACACTCTCCGGCACGTTGACAGGTCCGGAAGCGGGAGAACTGAACGTGACTTTCCCGACACCGCCGGCCGAACTCGGTGAGATCCGCTACGTGGGACTGGAGATCCATCCGGCCGAGGAGTTCGTGGAGATCACCGGGGCAACGAGCGCCGACCACAACTACACCGTCCGTGACTTCGGTGTGATCTCCGAACCGTTCGACGAGGAACCGGGAACTTCGACAAGCGTTGCGCTCAGCTACTTCGGTCTGAACAACCGGGCGCAACTCGACCACTGGGTCACCGTCCGCTTCGTGCTGCCCGGGTCACCGCTGGACACGCTGGAGGAGACCGGACGGATCACGTTCTACCGGGCGAACCTGATCGGGGGCGACGAGCTGGAACAGGAACGACAGAACGAGGAGACGAAGACCTACGCTCTCTATCTGCACAACAGAAACGGCTCGGACGAACCGATCCACCGGCTGACGTTGCGTACGGAAGAGGGAGTGAAGATTCTGGCGGTGGGTCCGGGACCGATCGACGACCTGGCGGTGATCGGCTTCAACTCGGACGTCTCGAACGAACAGGATGCTGCGGCCTTCGATCTGGGAGAAGGAACGGCGACTCTGACATCGGAGGGGACGCTCGGTCCGATCTACATCACACTTGCCGGGGCAACCGGTTCCACCGATCTGGAGTTCACGACGCTGAACGACCGGGGGAACGTGATCTCCGAGGGGACGCTTACGCTGACGGACAACCCGTCGAGCGTCCACGACGGAAGCTCGGTCGGAACGGCGGGAGGAGTTCTCCTTCAGGAAGCCTTCCCGAACCCGGCCGCACAGAGCGCCGTAATCCGCTTTGCGCTTCCCCGTGCAGAGCAGCACGTCACGCTGTCGCTGATCGACGCGGCGGGACGAGAGGTGATCCGCCTGCTTGACGCCGCTTCGTTACGGAGCGGGGATCATCTCCTCCATCTCGACGCAACCGGT
>CAMLOB010000283.1 GCA_946481475.1 uncultured Chlorobiota bacterium
TGCACATTGTATACGTGATGTGCTCCACGTCGGTCGATGCCGATGTAAAGTTCATCCGTCTCAACTTGTCCCATCTCCGGTACTGTAGTCCTTAAATGACTTTGCAATGCATAACAGGTAATACCGGTGAATATATCGATGAGTCTGTTATAGCGAATAATTGCGAGGAGAGCTTGTTCATCATTGAGAGCATAACGACGAATGATACTTGGTGTCGCATCCGGAATCTTGATGGTGGCAAGCAAGGGATTCGGATTAACTCGACTGAATGCTGTGGCAATAAATGCATACTTAGCAATACCCCGCGGCATAATCACCCACTCCTTTCCCTCGGGAGCGCATGAGGTCACGGATATAGGAAGGGAAATCCGATAGCGGAACGTGTAGATGACATCTCCCAGATTCTTTGGGAGATGAAGTCCAAGGCTTTCAGCCGTCCGGACAATATCGTTACGCTCAAACTCGATGATTTCGGAGCCCTCGACGTACTTGTCGAAGAAAATCCGTTCGATGATCCGGATATAACGATTCCGCTGTGTCATACCCGAGATTGACCTCCCGGCCAGCGCAGCAACAGGACCTCTTCACGTAGCTGCTCACCGGTTGCCGTTGCGATGCGGGTACGGAAGAGATCAATGTCGACAACTTCGTAACCCAGATTCTCCGCCACCTCAGCCAGAAGCTGTCCTGTGCGAATCATTACCCGCAGATACGAAGCCTGATCTCCAACAACATAGGCAAGCTGTGCTCCCGGCTTCAGGATAGGCTTCAACTGTTCAAAATGCTTTGCCATGCCGCCGAAATACAGCTTGGTAACCCGAGCGTACATCCTTTCAAAACCACTGGTCTTACCCAGTTCAATGCGTCGCCGCTCTATCTCTTCGGCAATCTGCTGAATACCCTGATGATCGGCCACCCATAAATCATCATCATCATCTTTGTAGACACCCCGCGTATTCGAGCGCATCAGCTCTTTTTTTATCGTTCGCAGATCATCCCGGCTGTTGATAAAACCGAGTAATACGGATTCAAGCCGGGTAGTGCGGGAATAATCCTTCTCGTTAGGATAAGGAGGAGAGGTAATCACACAATCGATGGAGCCGGGAGGGATGATTTCGGGAATTCGTCTTGCATCGGCAAGATGGATGCAGCTCTCTACTCCCTCTCTCTCTTTTACAACGTTCAAGTCCGCTACCATCTGCCTGACTTCGGAAAGCCAGGAGGAGATAACGGGAGTGTCTTCTTTCAGCTTACCAAGACCGACCTCCGGACCGAATTTCAGGTTGCTGATGGAGAAGACAAGCGCTTTGGCAAATGCCAACCGCAAATGGCGCCATGTTCGGCAGTTGCGGAACGCATCTATGTGATCGAGCAGTACTAGACTTTTATGTAATGGAAGCGGACTGATGGAGTTTTTCAGAATCAGCTTCTCCACATCGGGATCCAAACCGCGAAGTTCCAACGCAGGATCACACGGCTGATAAAATTCATCTTCAATCCCTTCGGAAGAGAGTTTTTCGTAGGTCTGATGTGCAACTTCCTCGGCACGCCTTAGAAGTCCATCACCATCCACCCTCCAGTCAAGCTTTGTGCTTCCTGCAAAATGTGCCAGCGGGTTCGCTTCAATTCCGACACTCGGAATGCCCAGTTTTTTGCACTCGACTACTGTCGTTCCGGTTCCGCAAAACGGATCCAGTACCCTGCCGGAAGGATTGCAATCAAACCGTTCCAGATATTGGCGAACCACATGAGGCGGATAGGAAAGGACGAAACGATACCAGTTATGGATCGGAGAATCTGAAGCCTCGACCCGATTAATGACCGGATCGGAAAGCTTTAACCGCGTTTTTGCTGTTAATGTACTCACAATTGCTGCAGGATTTTTCCAATCATTCGACTACGCGCTCAATATATCAATCTGCGCCGATCCGCATGGTCTGCGGCATGTCAACGACCAGACCACTGAGGCCATGATCGGACGGATGAACGCAGATTCAATTCAACTTCTTCCGGTCGCAATCCGATCCGTTTAAAACTCCGCACTCCCCGGCGTCCGCGGGAAGGGGATCACGTCGCGGATGTTCTTCATGCCGGTCAGATACATGATCATCCGCTCCAGTCCCAGACCGAACCCGGCGTGCGGGACCGTGCCGTATTTGCGGAGTTCGAGATACCACCAGTAGGCTTCAAGGGGCAGTCCCATCGCTTTGATCTTCTCCACCAGCACATCGTGCCGCTCCTCGCGCTGGCTTCCGCCGATGATCTCGCCGATCCGCGGCACCAGCACGTCCATCGCCCGGACGGTCCTGCCGTCATCATTCATCCGCATGTAGAAGGCCTTGATCTCCTTCGGATAATCGGTCACCACTACCGGCTTTTTGAAGACCTCCTCGGTGATGTAGCGCTCGTGTTCGCTCTGCAGATCGACACCCCATTTCACCGGGAACTCCCAGCTTCTGTTCGCCTTCTCCAGAATGTCGATCGCCTCGGTGTAGGTGATATGACCGAAGTCGCTGCCGGCCACGGTCTCAAGTGTCGAGAGGACCGTGTCGTCGATCCGCTTGTTGAAGAACTCCAGATCGTCCATCCGCGTGTCCATCACATGGGTGATGATGTACTTCAGGAAATCTTCGGCAACCCGCCGGTCGTCGTCCAGATCGCAGAAGGCCATCTCCGGTTCCACCATCCAGAACTCGGCAAGGTGGCGGGGCGTGTTGGAGTTCTCGGCCCGGAACGTCGGACCGAACGTGTAGATGTTCGACATCGCCTCGGCGAAGATCTCCCCCTCAAGCTGACCGCTGACGGTGAGATAGGCCGGCTTGCCGAAGAAGTCTTCGGCCCAGTCGATCTCCCCCCCCTCGGTCTTCGGCAGGTTCATCAGATCAAGCGTCGTGACGCCGAACATCGCCCCGGCCCCTTCGGCATCGCTCGCGGTGATGATCGGTGTGTGAACCCAGATAAATCCCCGCTCCTGAAAGAACTTGTGGATGGCGTAGCCGGCGGCGTTCCGGACGCGGAAGACCGCGCCGAAGGTGTTGCTGCGGGGACGCAGGTGGGCGATCTCCCGGAGGAACTCCATCGTTGCCCCTTTCTTCTGCAGCTTGTACGTTGCGGCGTCGGCCAGACCGTGAACCTCAAGCTTCTCCCCTCTCAACTCCACGGCCTGTCCTTGTGCCGGAGATTCTACCAGTTCCCCGGTCACGCTGATACAGGCACCTGTGCTTGTCTCTTTCAACCGCTCTTCGGAAACGGCACCGTGATCGAGCACGATCTGCAGATCGGCAAATCCCGATCCGTCGTTCAACTGAATGAAGGAAATCCCCTTGCTGTGGCGTATCGTCTTGACCCAACCCCGCGCGGTCACCTTCGTGCCGACAGGCTTCAGGAAAATATCCTTGATGTAATCTCCCGGATGAAGCATAGCGTTCGTTTGAAGTAATGAGAATATTCAGTTATGACAACCGGCGGAAAATAGTGAGAAATGGGGAGTTCAGGGCGTGTGAGAGTGTATGGAGGAAAGACCGGTGGGACAGAACCTAGCAACCGCCTCGGTCCATACCTGAAAACGCCACCTTCAGAACCCCGATAATAACATCAGGAGAGACGGAAGTGAGGTGACACGGCATTCCCTTTCTGAGTCTTAAGGGGCATGTCAACAGCGATCAAACAATCCTTGAAGCGACATGAGCAACCGCCGCCTTCTTCCGGTCCACCCTCTCCTCCACGTTCTCATCGCCATCCTGACGCTTTTTCTCTTCATGCCGGAGCAGGGAGTCTCGCAACATTCGCTCAGACTCGGTCCTCTTCTGGGTTACTATATGAACCGCCACACGTCCGGTCCTTCCTATGCCGGAGAAGCGGCAACAGAACATCCTTTCTATCCGGCCAACTCCGGCTCCGGAGAAACCATCGGCTTTCTGCTGCAACGGAATTTCAATTCACGCTGGTCGGCCGGAGCCGGTTTCGCCTATAATAATCTGAGCGGAAGTCAGGACAGCAGTACAATCCGTTTCGTCAAGATTGACGGGGAAGGACTCTACGAAGTCGATTACAGGGGACTGGCTGTCGATCCCAACGTCGAGCCTCCTCATGAGGGACACTATGCCATTGTCAGTCGGATTACCTACCGGACTCTTTCGGTCAGCCTGTCCGGTCAATGGCGCCCTCTGGTTGACTCTTCCCGATGTCTCGGAATAGATCTCGGATTGGTTTCTCATCTGGTCTTCACCCGGAACTTCACCGAAACGTTAAAGCTCGAAAGTCCGGAGAATGGACGGTTCGTCAATTCCGACGGTTACCCGCTGCAGAATAACGGAAGGAACATGCTTCTGTACGATGGAGAACTTTCCGGTTCCGCTTCAGCCCACTCTGCGATCAGAGGTGGAATCTTCGCAGAGTTCGGAGATCGGGATTCGGATATCATTGCCGTTCCCGGTCTCTACTATGAATTCGGGATCACACCCGTTCAGCACAACTCCGACTGGCGGATCCACCGGCTGGGAGTGGAGCTTGCTCTGCTGTTCGGACTGTAGGCGGGAAAGACAAATTCAAAAGGAAAAATGAAAAATTCAAAAAGAGCAGAGAGAGAGCCCTCCCCCCCTCCTCTCCCTCATTTTGCATTTTGAATTTTTCCTTTTGAATTTTCCACTTCTCCCCCCTGTCCGGTGACAAGTGCCCGATCCGAAGAGTCTTCTCTTTCACAACACCATTCACATTCGGCTGAAAGCGTTATGAGTATCCGTCTCAGTCTTGTAAGGACATTCCCCCTCCTCTTTTCTCTCCTGATTCTGTTCTGCTCACTTCCGGCTCCTTCGATCGGTCAGGCTCCGGTCCGCATTGGTCCGGTCTTCGGGTTCGGCCTGAATCACCACACGTTCGGGATGCCCGCTGCCGACGTTCCGGAGGCTCCGACATATCCGGCTCATCTCGATCCGGGCGTCACATTCGGGCTTCAGGGACAGTACACCTTTAACCCGGTCTGGTCGATCTCGGCCGGAATCGCCTATAATGACTTGAGCGGAGACGACGAACTCAGAGTAATCAATCCGCAAGGGGACTGGTACGCGATCGAATACTTCTCGGACGGCCCCACCTTCCCCGACACCTCCGGTGATCGGATCTTCCTTCACACGCTCAGCGTCAACTATCGGTCTCTTTCCCTCTCTCTGTCGGGTCAGTGGCGATTTGTCGCCGATTCCGCATTGAGTCTGGGCATTGAAGTCGGGCCGGTGTTTCACCTGTTCACGCAGCGGACAATGCGCCAGTACATGGACATTGAGGAGCCTCTGTCGGCTCGACTCGTCAATCCGGCAGGTTTTCCGGCCGAGAATAACGGTCGCCGCCTGTTTTTCTTCGATGACGACATTCCCGAAAGCAACGCTTTCCGCCTCGGCGCCGCCGCCGGAATCTTTGCGGAGTTCGGGAACCGGGATTCCGGAACGGTCGTCTCTCCGGGTCTCTACTACGAATATGGGGTCACGCCGGTCGGGGGGACGTCGGACTGGAGAGTTCACCGGTTCGGACTGCGACTCCATCTGCTGTTCCGGTTGTAAGAGGATGGATCGAACATCCCCCTTTCCCGTATCTTTGCCCGGCTTGTTCAATGCTTCGCAACGGAAGACGGGTCGGGGATGCTGCTTTTCTATCTTTCCATACCATTCGTTATTCTCGTCACGGTGATCTATTCGATCCTCGCGGCGATCACGCGACCGATCGACCGGAACGCACGGATCTATAATGCACTGATGCGAAGCTGGTCGCTCCTGCTGCTGATCCTCCTCCGCGACCTGGTCAAAACGTTCTGACGTGAGCACCTGAATCCGGGGACCCCC
>CAMLOB010000284.1 GCA_946481475.1 uncultured Chlorobiota bacterium
GAACGCTCCGAACGGGATCATCGGACTGGAGACCTCGATCGGTCTTTCATACACGTATCTGGTCGATGCCGGGATCATTCCTCTTGAACGGCTGATCGAACTGATGGCGATCAACCCCCGCAGGATTCTCTCCCTTCCGGTACCGAACATTGCCGAAGGGGAAGAGGCGAATCTCACGATCTTCGCCCCCGAAGAGTCCTGGAGGGTCGACACCTCGAAGTTCCTGACCAAATCACTGAACACTCCCTTTGCCGGATGGGAACTGAAGGGGAAGCCGGTCGGGATTGTGAATCGGGGGAGAGTGGTGTGGAGTATTGTTCAATAGTTGAATGGTTCAATGGTTGAATAGTTCAATAGTTGGAGGAGGAGTGTGGACCGGGAATTTTGAGTATGTTTCAGAAGTCCGGCCGACAGACCGGATACTCAATTTCGCTCACCCGTTCTTTCACGTTGCCATGTCTACCTTCACCCGGTTTGAAGATATCCTGGCCTGGCGACAGGCTCGTCAACTTTGTGCTGATATTTACGATGTAACTTCGGTCGGAGGATTTGCCCAAGACTTTGTTCTGAAGGATCAAATTCGTCGTGCCGGAAATTCGGTGGTCCTGAATATTGCTGAAGGATTCGGCAGAGGAGGGGTCCGGGAATTTCATCGGTTTCTCCTGATCGCCCGAGGTTCGCTGGCCGAAGTCCAGGCCGCCCTGTATCTGGCACTGGATCTCAAGTACATCAACCACCAGGAATTCGACCGCATCAGCCAGACCACTGCCATGACCGGCAGGATGATCACCCGGCTATGCAAATATTTGCGATCCAAAACCGGCTGATCAACGCAACGCAACCCCTACGGTAAACGGTTCAACCCAATAACTAACTGTGAAGCCTCAACCCTTGCGCTACTGACCTCCTCAACTACTGAGCCCCCCAACCATTCAACCATTCAACCATTCCACTATTCAACCACACAACCATTTCCCCCTACCTCAACGACCTCACATACGCCGCAATCTTCGACACCTCTGCATCCGTCAGTTCCGAGCGCGACCAGGAGGGCATGTACTCGTCTCTCCTTGAGTAGTTGTTCCCTCCTTCTCCTTCGCGGACCTTTTCCTGGAACTCGTCACTGTCTTCGCCGACAATGCTTTCACCGACCGGACCGCCCCGTGCATCGTCGCCGTGACAGTTGGAGCAGAACCGGTTGTAGAGACTCTTGCCGTCCGAGGGCTTTGTTGCGCTGCGGAGCCAGGCGATGATCTCGTTCAATTGTCCGGCACTCAGCGAATCGCTGTCGAACTGCGGCATCTCGCGGGTGTACCACGGGTGACCCGGACGACCGTTGCGGATGACGTAGGTGGCGTAGCCGGTCACCGGATTCCGTATCTCCGGTCCCCGCGTCGTTCCCTCACCCTCAAGTCCGTGACAGCTTGCGCAGACCCGGTCGAAGTACTCCCTGCCGCTCAGCGATTTGAAGTCGACGCTGAAGCCGAGCAGGTATTCCTGAATCCGGTCGATCAGACTGTCCGGGATATTCACCGGATCCATCTCTCCCTTCCCGTTCTGCACGGTCGGATGGATGGGGGAGTATCCCTGGATGCTTCCGGAGTAGATGTTCGTGCCGGTTGCGTCGGTTCCGTGGCAACTTGAACAGTAGAATTCGAACAGTTCCTTGCCGCTCTTGCTTCCGTTGTCGACGTTGAAGGAGTTCAGGAAGAGTTCGATCGATTCGATTTCGTTGTCGGTCAGACCCGGAAAATTCGGCATCCCCCGGCGCCCTTCGCGGACGATGGTGTGAATGCCGGTCTTCCCCTGAATGCTGCCGGGCCAGACCAATCCCCCGGAAGCGTCGTCGCCGTGACAGCGGGCGCAGTACCGGGCGTAGAGGTCGACTCCCCGTTCAACCGACGGAGGGACCGTGTCGGTCGGCGGAGTTATCGTGCCGCCGTTATCGCCGTTGTTCGTTCCGGGGGTGGCGGAGATCGGACCCGGTCCCGGATTCGGGTCGAGCAGTTCGCAACCGGTCTGGAAGAGCGAACCGGTCAGCACCAGAGCCGACAGAAGGAAGAGAGACAGAGACTTTTCCATAAAGGTCTTCATAACGTATTCATTCAACTGATTCAGACGGCGGTAAACGTGACGGTACTGATTGCATTGATGCTGTCGGCAACATCGGTGTCCTTCTGCGGCTGCTCGTTTCCGGCACCGTCGATTGCCTTGATTTCCACCTTGTATGTCCCCGGCGCGGCTTCAAACCGGTGGGACCATTTCACCCAGACCGCCTGGAACGGATAGGTGAACCGTTCGGGTTGCAGGAACTGGATCGACTCGGCGATCAGCGGGTCGGAGGAGAGAACCTCCTCGGCGGTCTGTACCGTCGCCTCGGTGAAGGCTCCGCCGTTGACCGAGACCTGAACGCTTGCAATGCCTGCCGAGCCGCTGACGGCAAATCCCTGAACAACCACTTCCCCGGCCGGAACCTGTCCGTTCTGCAGCGGATCGGTCGCCCTGCTCGTTACGCGCAGAATACCGTCGTCGACAAAGCCGGCCTCCTGATACGTCCCGAACACCTCGTCGCTTGCGGTCGCCTCGACCCGGTTCAGCCACTTCACATTTTTGTAGCCGAAAGAGTTGTGGATGATCAGGCGAACCGGCGCGCCGTGCTCGGCGGTCAGGGGTTGACCGTTCATGTGGGTGACCAGAAGGGGTTCCACCAGATTCTCGCCGGGGTTCAGCACCTCGGCCGGCGTGATGTTGTTGGTGAACGTGTCCTGGCCGTAGAGCCGGAGTCGTTTCGTCGCACCGGTGTCGATGCCGGCCCGTTCCAGAAATATCCGCAGCGGAACACCCCGCCAGACGGCCGTGCCTATCTGTCCATGCACCTCGTTCGAGTCGATCACGCAGCGCATCGTCTTCAGCAGGTTGACCACGCCGGCCGACTCCGCTTCGATGTCGGCATAGGAGATCTCCAGCGGAGTGGAGACCAGTCCGTCGATCCGGAGTCGCCAGGAATTCCGGTCGATAATCGGCAACGTCCAGTCCCGTATCGATGTCTCGGCTCCGTTCTTGTAGTAGAACTCGTCGACCGGCGTCAGGAAGGAGACGGTTTTTCCGGTGGTGATCGGATCGACGCTGTTGAACTCGCATCCCGCCAGACTGATGACCGAGGCTCCGAGAACCAGGCCGCCGCTTCGTATGAGAAATTCTCTTCTGTTCATCGTGCTATTTCCCTTCCTCTTCCTTTGCCGGCGTGAAGGCATTGAACGTGTAATCGATTCCCACAAACAGGTCGGTCGACTTGACGGTGTTCAGTCCGGTGGGGGTAAAGAACATCTGACCCGACACGCCGATACCCTTCCAGACCGCCACGCCGACCCCCATGCCCAGCTTCAGAAAACGCTGACGGGTCGGGATCGGGTTGGAGACCGTGAAGCCGACGTCCGGTTCCTTCAGCGACCAGTTGACGCGGGCCAGACCCTGGATCAGGACGCGATTGGCGATGGTGACGCCCCCTTCGACTCCGGCGATCAGATCGTCGGTATAGACCGGTTTCGAATCGGCAAAGCAGTTCTTGTCGATCCCCTCCTGACAGTCGACGGCGGTTGAGAGACCGTAGAAGGAGGAGCGGTAGCGGTAGCCGACGGCCGCCTGCGCGTAGCCGGGGAAGGGGTAGAAGCTGTGACCCCAGGAGCCGTTGATTTCGGCATCCACCTGGCCGGAACCGACGCTCGGCGTCAGATTCCTGGTATAGCCGAGTGGAATCGAAAGTGCGAGATTGGCGGCGAAGGATTCGGAGGTCCCGGCGGTGCCGAAAAGATCGTTCAGGCTGTAGCGGGCACCGATCTGCACATTGCCGAGGGCAAACGTTCTGTAGCGGAATGCGGCGTCCCGGACGATCACCCGCTTGTAGGGGAGGCCGCCGAAGAGTGTCAGCTTCGGGGTCAGGCCGAGTTCGCCGTAGAGATAGAGGCTCCTGTCGAAGAAGGCGTTCTCTTCGACGTTGTCGGCATATTCCTTTTGTCGCCCGTCAAACGTATACTGCTCGGCGGCCGTACTGGTACCGTAGGAAATCTTGCCGTACAGCTTCCCTTCCTCTTTTGTCCAGGCCTGCGCATGTCCGGTTTCGGACAGGCCGTTACAAAAAAACAGTGACAGCAGGAAGAGTAATGCGCCCGTCCGGAACGACTTCCGGTCGGATTGAAGGGTACTCGTTTTCGATCTCACGAAAAAAAAGAATGTTCTGAATGTTTGTTTCAACGCGGAATGAATTTCCCGAAGGCGTACAACCGCCGGAAAACTTCCGGGTTACAGAACAAGCTCCGACTTTCCCCTTCAATAATCCGTGACCCGGATCACAGAACCTGCACAAGATCGTGTCGGGTGACGATGCCGGTGACGATGCCGTAATCCTCCACGAGAATCGCCCGGGCATCGGTCAGCAGGCGGGTGGCGTCCGATACGTCGGTGTTGTGGGAGACCACCGGAAAGGCCGTCTCCATCACCTCGCCGACCGGACGTTCCAGCAGATCCCGATCTTCCAGCACAAGGGCCATCAGCCGATTATCCCGCAACGAGCCGACCGATTTCCCCTCGGCCATCACCGGAAGCTGGCTGAAGCCCTTTTCGTTCATCAGATTCAGACTGTCGCGGACGGTCATCTCCGGGGAGGCGGCGATGATCGGAGGGACCGAGCCGTTGCCGTGGGTCTTCATCTCCAGGATTACCTGCAGTGTAATCTTGTCGGTCTCAAGAAAGCCCTTCTCCTGAAGCCATTCGTCCGAATGATGTTTCGTCAGGTAGCGTTCGCCGGTATCGCAGATAATGACTACCATCACATCCCCTTCCTTCAATTCCTTTGCCTTCTGGGCTGCGACCACCACGTTCATACCGCTCGATCCGCCGCAGAAAATCCCCTCCTCGCGGGCAAGCCGTCGGGCCATGACGAATGCATCCTGATCGGAGACGTTCACGACTTCATCGACGTACTTGAACTGGAGGTTTCCCGGAATCCGTTCCTGACCCACACCCTCGATCAGGTAGGGGAGGGCTTCGACGAGTCGGCCGGTATCCTTGTAGGTCTTCAGCGATGAGCCGACCGGGTCGGCGGTGATCACCCGGATGTCGGGATTCTTCTCCTTCAGGAATCGTGCATTCCCCGTAACGGTTCCGCCGGTGCCGAGACCGCAGATGAAGTGGGTGATCTTTCCGTCGGTCTGTTCCCACATCTCCGGTGCCGTGCCGTGGTAGTGGGCGTCGGGATTGGCCGGGTTGTCGTACTGGTCGAACATGATGGCGTTCGGAATCTCCGAGGCCAGGCGCTTTGCCGTGTTGTAGTAATATTCAGGTGAGCTCGGTTTTGCAGCAGAAGAGACGATCAGGATGTCCGCACCGAGAGCTTTCAGGTAGCGGACACGTTCGACGGATGCCTTGTCGGTCATCACGAAAAGGCAGCGATATCCCTTCCTGATTGCGGCCAGACAGATGCCGATGCCGGTGTTGCCGCTTGTCGGCTCCACGATCAATCCTCCCGGCTTGATCTTCCCCTCGCGCTCGGCCGCCTCCAGCATCCTGATGCCGATCCGATCCTTGACCGAGCCTCCCGGATTCTGCGATTCCAGTTTTGCCAGAACCAGACCCTTTGTTTCTCCGATGACTTTGTTCAGTCTGATCAACGGCGTATTGCCGATCAGATCGGTTATCGACTCGACGTACTGCATGAAATTCTCTATGGTAAAAAAAGATTGATTTGTTGCTGAACGGCTGGAAAATAGTGATTTTCGGGGAGCAGTCAGCAATGGGCTGTGAGCAGTCAGCGATGGGG